>NZ_JXSP01000166.1:0-11694 GCF_000946635.1 Micrococcus sp. MS-ASIII-49 | reverse complement strand
GCAGAACTCAATGGCCCTTGACAACCGCGCAGAGATAGAGCTTGGAATCCCCGGCCCAATGCTCTGAGATGTCCGTGAGCCACAGCTGGTTCGGCTTCTCAGCGCGGAACTCACGACGAACCAGATCATCATGAACGGCAGGGCCAGGACGCTTGCCCGAGCCGCGACGGAACCAGTGGCAGCAGCGGACCTTCACGAGCCGACAGGCCTTCAACACCTGATGGTCCGACACGGCCAGGCCACGGCCGCGGAGCTCATCAGCCAGGAACCGGTATCCGAACTCCGGGTCATCGGCATGGGCATCGAGGACGGCGTTGGCGGCATGCGCGTCGGACCATTCCCGCTCGCTGACAGGTTCGGCCAGCCACTGGTAGTAGGCCTGACGGGAGAACCCGAGGACCCGGCAGGAGAGTTTCACGGGAATCCCGTCGCGGGCCAGGTCCTTCACGACGGGATAGCTCATTGTGGGGACTGACCCAATTTCAGGTTCGCCTGGGACAGATACGCGGCCGCACGCCGTAGGACCTCGTTCTCCATCTCCAATTCACGGTTGCGGCGCTTGAGAGCCTTCAGCTCCTCGTTCTCAGCCTTGGTGATGCCGGGCCGGATCCCGGCCTCGACATCATCCTGGGCCAGCCAGCGCCGTAGGCAGGACTCGGCGATGCCGAAGTCCTTCGCGACCTGCGCGATCGGCATCTGACCCTTACGGGCGATCGCGACCACGTCCTGGCGGAACTCTCGGGGGTATGCAGCGGGCATGGGGTCATCCTTCCAGCAGTCCCTCCCGGGACCACAGATCAGATGTCAACCAAACTCACGGCAGACCCTTTCCTCCTACGGGTCAGGACGGGGGTGCCGGGCCAGAGGTCTCGGGCGGGCTGGGCACGGTGGGTGGGGGTGAGCGATAAAGGCATGTTCTTTCCTGGGCGGCCACCGTGCGATCCCCCCGTGGATGGAGGGGTGTGGGCCGGGCGGGAGGGTCAGTGGATGTAGGAGAAGACGCCCATCATCCCGGCCTCGGCGTGGTAAGCGTTGTGGCAGTGGGTTAGCCACTGGCCCGGGTTGTCCGCCTCGAAGTCGAAGACGATGGTTTGCCGGGGTTTGATGATGACCGTGTCCTTGCGGGCGCCATGGTCGGCCAGCTGGAAGGTGTGGCCGTGCAGGTGCATGGGGTGCCACATGTCGGTGTCGGGTCAAGTCCCTGGAAGTGGTGTAGCCGTCTTCGAGGTTGTAGGGGGCTTGTACCTGTCAGGTCTGCAGGGTCGGCATCACCTCCGTGCTCATCACGGTCTCTTGCTCCGTGGTCAGGGGCTCACGGCACCGGGCGAGCAGTTCCAGGCCGAGATACCGGCGGCCTTCGGCCCACTCATCGGTCTGCTCGGCCAACACAGCCCCGACCAGACGCACCACGGCATCCCGGTTCGGGAAGATCCCCACCGAGTCCGTGCGGCGCCGGATCTCCCGGTTCAGCCGCTCGGCAGGGTTGTTCGACCAGATCTGGGACCACACGTCCCTCGGGAACGAGGTGAACGCGAGGATGTCCTCTCGTGCTGCATCGAGGTGCCCAGCCACCGCGGGCAACCTGTCCTGCACGTAGTCCAACAGGCGCTCGAACTGGGCCTGCACGGCCGGCCCGTCGGGCTGGTCGTACACGCTGTGCAGCATGGCCTTCACCGCCGGCCACATGCTCTTCGGGGTCACGGCCATCAGATTCGCCGCGTAATGGGTGCGGCAGCGTTGCCACACGGCCCCGGGCAGGTTCGCCGCCACGGCTTCCACGAGGCCGCGATGGGAGTCCGAGGTCACCAGTGCCACCCCGGCCAGCCCCCGGGCCACCAGGTCCGCGAAGAACTCGTTCCACGCCGCACCCGTCTCCGTGGTGGCCACCCTCAGCCCGAGGACTTCGCGGCGCCCGTCGGCGTTGACCCCGGTGGCGACCATGGCCACCGCGTTGATCACCCGCCCGCCCTCTCTGACTTTCATGGTCAGGGCGTCGGCGGCGAGGAACACGAACGGGCCGGCCTCGCCCAGCGGCCGGTGACGGAAAGCCTCGATGTGCTCGTCCAACTCCTGTGCCATCCGGCTGACCTGGGACTTCGAGAGCGAGTCGATGCCCAGCTGCCGTACGAGCTTGTCCATGCGCCGGGTCGAGACCCCGGCCAGGTAGCAGTCCGCGACCACGGTGATCAGTGCGGACTCGGCCCGTTTGCGGCGCTCGAGCAGCCATTCGGGGAAGTACGTGCCGGCCCGGAGTTTGGGGATGGCCACATCGATCGTGCCGGCGCGGGTGTCCAGGGGTCGGTGGCGGTAGCCGTTGCGCTGCGCTGTCCGGTGTTCGGAGGGCTTGCCGTACTCGGCCCCGCAGACCGCGTCAGCGTCGGCGGAGAGCAGTGCGTTGATCACGGTCTGCAGCAGGTGGCGCAGCAGGTCTGGGGAGGCCTCCCCGAGAGCTTCGCGCAGCAGGCGTTCAGGGTCGACAATGTGTGGAGCGGTCATCGTGGTGATGTCCTTTCGAGAGTGCTGTGGAAGGTTCGCTCGAAGGCTCCCACGGTGACCGCGTCCGTCTCGAAGATGGTCGTGGCCACCGGGGAGGGTTACACCACTATCCGGGACTCAACTCGGTGTCGTTGGTCATCGTGACCCGCACGCGTTCGTCCAACCGGAGTTCGAAGGCGCCCTCGAAGGGGTTGGCCGGGTCGAAGCGTCGCCCGTTGATGCCCCAGTCGTACTCCATCATCGATCCGGTGAGGCGTACCTCGTGGGTCGTGGTCGGGTCCTTGGGTGGGAGCAGGACGGATTCGTGTGCCTTCAGTCGGCTGCCATCGAGCACGGTTCCGCCCAGGGTCTGTGGGAGCCGACCGGAGAGCGTGGTCTTTGGACCGGCTGCGATGATGCCGTAGGCGTGGCCGGTCTTGCCCTCGGGCAGGGCCAGTACGGGCACCGCCTGGTCGCCGAGGGTGATCAGCACGTCCAGGCGTTCGCCCATCCCCAGGACGACGGCATCGGCCTGGCGGGGCTGGACCGGGAACCCGTCGGTGTGGGTGATGGTCAGTTCCTGGCCGGGGATCCCGACCCGGTAGGCGGTGTCTCCGGCCGCGTTGATCAAGCGCAGGCGGATCCGGTTGCCCGGGGTGCTGGAGAAGGTGTCCGGGTCGGATGGGGGGCGGCCGTTGAACAGGTGCACGGGGATCTTCACGTCGCCGGCGTCCCCGCCCAGATAGTCGCTCTCAGCGCCCATGAGCATGTGCTTCATGGGCATGCCCGAGGAGCTGTCCTGGCTCATGGACCCGTGGTCCATGCCCGCCATGCCGGCCATGCCCTCCATGTCGCCGGACATGTCCATCCCGGCGGAGAGTTCCTCGACGACGTCCTGCGGTGTTCCGGTGATCCCGTCGAGCCAGTCGTCCAGGATCACGACCCATTCCTGGTCGTAGCTGAGGGGCTCGTTGGGGTCCTCGACGATCAGGGCCCCGTACAGGGCGCGTTCGCGCTGGGTGTCGAAGTGGGAGTGGTACCAGTACGTGCCCGGATGGGACAGCCGGAAGCCGTACGTATAGCGTCCTCCGGCGGCGATGGGGTCCTGGGTCACCCCCTGGACTCCGTCGGCGTCGTTGCGCAGGGCCAGCCCGTGCCAGTGCACGCTCGTGTCCTCGGGCAGGTCGTTGGCGACGCTGACCTTGAGCAGGTCCCCGGTCTGGGCGCGCAGCAGCGGCCCGTTGAGGCCGTCGTTGTATCCCCAGGTGGTCAGGCCCCGACCCTGGAGGGAGGTCTCGAGGGGTGCGGCGGAGAGCCGGTGGGTGACGGTGGTGCCCGAGGCGGCGCGTCGTTTCTCGTACTCGGCGACCAGCGGGTCGGTGGGCAGGATGCGCCCTGACGGTTGGGGGCTGATGGCGGGATCGGCGCAGGCGGCCAGCCCGGCCAGCGCCAGGGCCCCGACGGAGGCGCCCAGGAAGGTGCGGCGGGTGGTCAGTGAGGAGGTCATCGGTTCTTCTTTCCGTCATCCGGCCCCGTGTCGCAGGCGGGCGCGACGGGGCCGGGCATGGCTGATCAGTTGCTGGGTGAGGCCGGTGGCGTACCGGGGCTGCGTGCCGCTGTCACCCGGAGGTATTGGCGGACCCTGCGCTCACCGGTGGGGCGCGGCCGGGGGCTTTAGGTGCGGCTGACGGCCAGTTGAGCCAGTGAAGGGTCCACGGGGGCCGGAAATGGGCAACCCAGGGCAGGGGTGGTGCGGTCAGTCCCCCACCGGGGCTAGGCAGGAGGGCCCGGGAGGCCAAGTGGGACACGACAGGTGCCTTGGTCAGGGCCGAGGCGCAGGTATCGTCCACGGCCTCCAGGGCACAGACCGGCAGCCCGGGGTCGGCTGCCTCATCCCCGGCAGGCTCGGCCGGGAGCACGACCTCGGGCACCATGCCGGCCGGACCGATGGCCCCGGCCCGAGGTGATGAACAGTTGTGGCGGCGGCCGTACCGGTGGCGGCCCAAGCCGCGCTGGTGCCCGTACCAGCGTGCATCCCGAGCAGGCCCAGGATCAACACGAGGGTGCCCAGAACGGTTCGAAGGGCGGGCCAGCCGGACAGGGGGCGGCGGGGGGAGGTCACAGCAGCGATTCGGTGGTGTTCCCGCCGTCCGTGGTGGACAGCACGGTCGAGCCGACGACCAGCAGTGCTTCGGTCTGCCCGTCGTCGGTGATGCCCGTTCCCAGGGCGGTGGCCGTGCCGACCGGGCGGTCGCTGGCGGTCCAGGTGTCGCCGGCGTCGGTGCTGGTCAGCAGGTGTCCCTCGGTGCCGGCGCCCACGGCGGTGGTGTCATCGGCCCAGGCGACCAGGTGCATCAGCTGGGGGGTGTCCAGGGTGGTCCAGGTCGCGCCGTGGTCGGTCGAGCGCAACATGCCGGTTTCGGTGGTGGCCAGCACGGTCCCGGTTTGGGGGGAGATCGCCAGCGATGCCGGGGCGACGGGGATCTCAAGGCTCTGCCAGGTGAGGCCGTCGGTGCTGGCGCGCAGTTGCCCATCGAAGCCGAGGACCCCGTTCGGGCCGGCGGCCAGGGCGTGGAAATCGGATGCGCCGCCGCGGGAGAGCACCGTCCAGCTCTGGCCCCGGTCGGTGGACTCGGCCAGGCCCAGCGGCTCGGGCAGGTCGGTGCCCGGCGCGGGGTGACCCGAGGCCAGGTAGCGGCCCTCGGGAGTCAGGGTGAAACCCATGAAGTCCACGACCGGACCGACCTGGGTCAGCTCCCCGTCCTGGAGCCGGAACAGGCCCTGGTGGGTGGCCAGCAGCACCTCACCGGACTCGGGGTCCCGGGTGAGGGCATGGACGTGGGTGATGGCCGTGCCGGTGCCCTGCGTGCCGGTGCCGGCCGCCGGGGATGTCGCGGGGTTCGGCGCGGCGCAGGCGGTGAGGGTGCTAGCGCCGAGCAGGGTCAGCCCGCCGGCGATCAGGGTTCTGCGGGTCAGGGGGGTCATGGAGCCTTTCCGCCCCGGGCCAAAAGGCGGGGCTTCTACCATTGTCGGCCGGTGACGCGCCGGGATGGGGCGGTTTGCCTTGAAGATTCGATGAAGATTCCCCGCCCCGGCACCGTTCTGAGCCGCCGGGGCGCGAGACAGAGCGAGACTGGACCCATGAACTCTGGCACTGGGACTGACACTGGGACTGGTCCGGCGGCCGGCCGGGTGTTGGTGGTCGATGACGAGAAGCCGCTGGCGCGCATGGTGGCCACCTACCTGGAGCGGGCCGGCTACGAGGTGGCTCTCACCCACACCGGCCCGGCCGCAGTGCAGGCCGCCCGGGTTCACGAGCCCGACGTGATGGTCCTGGACCTGGGCCTGCCCGGGCTGGACGGGATCGAGGTGTGCCGGCGGGTGCGGGCCTTCTCCGAGTGCTATGTGCTGATGCTCACCGCCCGCGGCGATGAGCACCACCGGTTGGAGGGATTGGCGGTGGGGGCCGATGACTACATCACCAAACCCTTCAGCGTCCGGGAGCTGGTCGCCCGGGTGGGGGTGGTCATGCGCCGGCCGCGCACAACGGTGTCAGCCCCCGAACCGGAACGGGTCTGCGGTGACCTGGTCATCGACCTGGCCGCCCACGAAGCCCGCGTGTCGGGCCAGGTGGTGCAACTAACGCGCACGGAGTTCGACCTGCTGGCCGCCTTGTCGGGGCGCCCGCACCAGGCCTTCTGCCGGCGCCAGCTGATCGATATCGTCTGGGACCCGGCCTGGGTGGGCGATGAACGGCTCGTGGACGTGCACATCAAGAACCTGCGCCGCAAGCTCGGCGCGGACCCGGCCCGCTATATCGACACCGTCCGCGGGGTCGGCTACCGGATGGCGGAGCAATGACCGGCCGGCGGCGCTACCAAGGATTAGCGGCCCGGTTCTTCCTCGCCCAGCTGCTGGTGGTGGGGGCCAGCGTGCTGGCCGCGGTGGTGGTGGCTTCCCTGGCCGGCCCACCACTGTTCCACGAGCACCTGGAACAGGCCGGGGCCGGACACGATGCAGCCCAGATGCTGCACGTGGAGCAGGCCTACCGGGACGCCAATTTCTGGACCCTGGGCGTGGCCCTGGCCACGGCCTTGATCTGTTGTCTGGCATTGACCTGGCATGTCGCCCGCCGGATCCAGAGTCCGATCAACGCCCTGACCCAGGCGGCCAAGGCCATGGCCGGTGGACGGTACGACACCCGCGTACCGGCCATGGGCGCCGGCACCGAGGTGGAGGAGCTGGCAGGGTGGGCGTGTCAACTTGTCTGTGTAAGCGGGGTGGTCACAGGTAGGGGTTGATCCGGTCGGGGTAGGCCGCGGCGAGCTGGGCGAGGGCCTGCTTCCAGTTCGTGACGGCCTGACCTTCGACGAGCCGGCCCTGGGCTTTGCGCTGGCCGGCGGGTTTGCCCCGGTCCCGAGCGCGTTCGGCGGCGCGTTTGTCTTCGATGTTGCAGATCGCCAGCCAGAGCAGCTTCACCGCCGCCTCGGTCGAGGGGAAGTGGCCGCGGTTCTTGGTCACCTTCCGTAGCTGGAAGTTCAGCGACTCGATGCTGTTGGTCGTGTAGATGACCTTGCGGAGCATGGGTGGGAACTGCAGGAACGGGATGAACCGCTCCCAGGAGTTCGCCCAGGTCGCGGCTGCAGACGGGTACTTCGTGCCGAGCTCGGAGGCCTCGAACTCGGCCAGCGCCTTCCTCGCGGTCTCTTCGTTGGGGGCGGTGTAGATCGGCTTCAGCGCGGCGGCGACCTTCTTGCGGTCCTGGTAGGCCACGAACCGCATCGCGGCCCGGATCAGGTGAACCACGCAGGTCTGGACCATCGAGTCCGGCCACGTCGCCTCGACCGCCTCCGGCAGGCCCTTGAGCCCGTCGCAGCACACGATCAGCACGTCCTGCACGCCCCGGTTGGCGAGATCGGCGCAGACGTGGGCCCAGAACGCCGAGCCCTCGGTGTCCTGGACCCAGATCCCCAGCACGTGCTTGATGCCCTCGAGGTCCACGCCGACGGCGATGTAGGCGGCACGGTTGAGGACCTGGCTGTTCTCTCGGATCTTGATCCGGATTGCGTCGAGATAGATCACCGGATAGAACTCCTCCAGCGGCCGCGACTGCCACGCCAGGACCTCTTCGCTCACGGCGTCGGTGATGTTGGAGATCGTCTCGTGCGACAGGTCCGTGCCGATCGTGGAGGCCAGGTGGTGCTGGATGTCCCGGATCGTCATTCCGCCGGCATAGAGGCTGATGATCATGTCATCCAGGCCCCCGAGGCGCCGCTGGCCCTTGGGCACCAGGCGCGGGGTGAACGACCCGCCCCGGTCTCGCGGGACGTCCAGCTCGATCGGCCCGACCTCGGACTCCACGGTCTTCGGGGTGGTCCCGTTGCGGGAGTTGGCGTGCTTCAGCGCCTCGCTCGAGCCCTTCTCGTAGCCCAGATGGCTGGTCAGCTCGGCCTGCAGGCCCCGCTCGAGCGCGGCCTTGACCAGCGCGGGCACGAACCCGCCGTCACCGGTGAGCTCGACGCCGCCCGCGTCGATCTGCGCGAACAGGGCATCAAGCTGCCCTGAGGCTTTCAGCTGCTCGACCAGGTCCTGGCCCGAGGGCTCGCCTGGGTTCTTCTCGTCGATCATGGTCATGATTCTTACCGTTCCTCTCGGTACGGCTTACACAGACCATCTGACACGCCCGGCAGGGTCTTTCAACACCATGGCCGCACGGCTTCAGCGCACCGAGGACACCCGTCGACGGATGCTCTCGGACCTGGCCCACGAGCTGCGCACCCCCGTCTCCGTGCTGACCGTCTACCACGAGGCCCTGCAAGACGGGGTGTCCCACTGGGACGAGCCCACCGGTGAGCTGATGGGCGAGCAGCTGGCCCGGTTGACCCGGCTGGTGGAGGACATCAACGACGTCTCCCGCGCCGAGGAGGGCCGGATCGAACTGGACCGCAGCCCCCAAGGGGTCAGCGGGCTGCTGCATGCCGCGACCGAGGCCCACAAGGAGGCCTACGCCACCAAGGGCGTGGCCCTGACCATGGACGCCGATCCGGGCCTGGCCGTGGACGTGGACCGCCAGCGCATGGGCCAGGTCCTGGGCAACCTGCTCACCAACGCCCTGCGCCACACCCCGGCCGGGGGCCGGGTCACCCTCGAGGCCCGACAAAACCCGTCCGGGGTCACGCTCAGCGTCACCGACACCGGGGAGGGGATCTCTCCCGAGCACCTGCCGCACGTCTTCGAACGCTTCTACCGCGGGGACACCGCCCGCGACCGTGACCACGGCGGCTCCGGGGTCGGCCTGGCCATCTCCCGAGCTCTCATCCAGGCCCACGGCGGCACCTTGAGCGCCACCTCCACCACGGCCGGGGCGACGTTCACCATCGACCTGCCCACCAAGCAGTCCCCCGACCAGCCCACCTACCGGCGCACCCGTTCATCCACCGTGAACACCGGCGCTCCACCCCTTGAACGATACCCCCGGGGGGTATATACCAAGAGGAGAGGCGCCGTCCGGCGCCGCCCTCAGACCTGAAGGAGACCGTCATGACCGAATCCGCCCGCACCCCGCTGCCGGGGGCCACCAACGACTGCTCGTGCTGCGCCCCAGCCGCCGACGCCACCGCCCCCGCCGGGGACCAGAGTGCCGACCCAACCGGGACGAGCGCCGGCGACGCGACCTACCAGGTGGAGGGCATGACCTGCGGACACTGCGTGGGCTCCGTCGCCGAGGCCGTGAGCGCCCTGGACGGGGTGGACGATGTCCGGATCGAACTGGTCGCCGGCGGGGCCTCCCCCGTCACCGTGACCGGGCCCGCCTCCGCGGACTCCGTGCGGACGGCCATCGAAGCGGCCGGCTACCGCGTCCGGATCTAACCGACCCATCCCCTCGAGGTCGGCGCCCCACCGCCGAGCCGGTCGCCGAACAGACCGCCGAGCAGAAGGAACACCATGAGCACCCCGCACCACCACGATCACCCCACCGACCAGACCGCCGAACACCCAGACCCGAACCCCCACGCCGGCCACGCCAACCACACCGACCATGCCGCCCACCACCCCGCGGACGCGGCCACCCACGGGCAGGCCATGCCCCAGGGCCACGCCCACTCGGCCCTGGACGAGGACCACCAGGTCCACGACCACGGTCAGCACGCCGGGCATTCCACCGCGATGTTCAAGAACCGGTTCTGGGTCTCACTGGTGCTCTCCATCCCGGTGGTGTTCTTCAGCCACATGGTCGGGCAGCTGCTGGGCTACCACGTCCCCGAGTTCCCGGGCTCGGCGTGGATCGCCCCGGTGCTGGGCACCGTGATCTACCTCTATGGCGGCATGCCCTTCCTGAAGGGCGGGCTGACCGAGTTGCGCGCCCGCCAGCCCGGGATGATGCTGCTGATCGCGATGGCCATCACGGTGGCCTTCGTCGCCTCCTGGGTCACGACCCTGGGCATCGGGGACCTGATGCTGGACTTCTGGTGGGAGCTGGCGCTGCTGGTGGTCATCATGCTGCTGGGCCACTGGATGGAGATGCGCGCCCTGGGCGCGGCCTCCTCCGCCTTGGACGCGCTGGCGGCGCTGCTGCCGGAGGAGGCCGAGAAGGTCGTGGACGGTGACACCATCACCGTGCCGATCACCGAGTTGGCCGTGGGCGATGTGGTGCTAGTGCGGGCCGGGGCCCGGGTGCCGGCCGACGGGACCATCCTCGAGGGCGCCGCGGAGTTCGACGAGGCGATGATCACCGGGGAGTCGAAGCCCGTGCTGCGCCAGGCCGGGGACACGGTGGTCGCTGGGACCGTGGCCACCGACAACACCGTGCGGGTGAAGGTGGCCGCCGTCGGGACCGACACGACCCTGGCCGGGATCCAGCGGATGGTCGCCGACGCCCAGGAGTCCTCCTCCCGGGCCCAGGCGTTGGCGGACCGGGCGGCGGCCCTGCTGTTCTGGTTCGCCCTGGTTGCGGCGATCATCACCGCGATCGTGTGGACCGCGATCGGCCAGCCCACCGATGCGGTCACCCGCACCGTGACCGTGCTGGTCATCGCCTGCCCGCACGCCCTGGGCCTGGCCATCCCGCTGGTGATCGCCCTCTCCACGGAGAAGGCCGCCAAGTCCGGGGTCCTGATCAAGGACCGGATGGCCCTGGAGCGGATGCGCACCATCGACGTGGTCCTGTTCGACAAGACCGGCACCCTGACCGAGGGCGCCCACGTCGTCACCGCCGTCACCGCGATGCCCGGCGTGTCCGAGGCAGAACTGCTGGCGGTGGCCGCCGCGGCCGAGGCTGACAGCGAGCACCCCGTGGCCCGGGCCATCGTCACCGCCGCCGGGCAGCACCCGCAGGCCAGCACGTTGCGCAAGCGCGGCACGGACTTCAGTGCTGCCATGGGCCGCGGGGTGCGCGCCACCGTGGACGGCTCCGAGATCCTCGTCGGGGGCCCGAACATGCTGCGCGAGCTTAACCTGACCGTGCCGGCGGAGATCACTGAGCACACCGCCTCCTGGACCGCGCGCGGGGCCGGGGTGTTGCACGTGCTGCGCGAGGGGTCCGTTATCGGCGCGGTCGCCGTGGAGGACATGGTCCGCCCCGAGTCCCGGGCCGCCGTGGCCGCCCTGCACGCCCGCGGCATCAAGGTCGCGATGATCACCGGCGATGCCCGCCAGGTCGCCGAGGCCGTCGGGGCGGACCTGGGCATCGACGAGGTCTTCGCCGAGGTCCTCCCCCAGGACAAGGACACCAAGGTCACCGAGTTGCAGTCCCGGGGACTGTCCGTGGCCATGGTGGGCGACGGCGTCAACGACGCCCCGGCACTGGCGCGGGCCGAGGTCGGCATCGCCATCGGCGCCGGCACCGACGTGGCCATGGAGTCCGCCGGCGTTGTGCTGGCCAGCAACGACCCCCGCGCGGTGCTGTCGATGATCGAGCTCTCCCAGGCCAGCTACACCAAGATGATCCAGAACCTGGTGTGGGCCACCGGCTACAACGTGCTCGCCGTGCCGCTGGCCGCCGGCGTGCTCGCCCCGATCGGGTTCGTGCTCTCCCCCGCGGTGGGCGCGATCCTGATGTCCGCCTCCACCATCGTGGTCGCCCTCAACGCCCAGCTGCTGCGCCGGATCGACCTGGACCCGGAGCACCTGGCTCCTCTCGAGCGCCCCCGGTCGCAGGCTGCCCTTCAACCCGCGACCTCCTGATCGCGCCTCTTGGCGCTAGGGCGTGTCTGAGAATAG
>NZ_JXSP01000165.1:0-1779 GCF_000946635.1 Micrococcus sp. MS-ASIII-49 | reverse complement strand
AACGATTGTCAGACATGCCCTAAGTCTGACGCGCGACAGGAGTCCACCTTGCGATGGTGGGTGTAAGTGAGCATCTCGAGAGCGTGGAAGTTCTCGGCGTTGATGACCGTATGGAAGGGCTTGCCACCGCCGTTCTCGACTCGGCCGGTCTCGACGAGGCCGGGGTACATGTGATCGCGGAACTCAGCGACGACGACGAGATCGGAAATGGCCGCCTGGGCCTCCTGCTCGCCGTCGACGGCGGTCAGGCGGGCGGTGCCGGTAGTGCGGTCGATGTGGTCGACGTGCCAGAGGGTCTGGTCACCTTTCTTGGTCTCCCCGCGGGGCGGGAGTATGCGGACCTTGTCCCCCTTGCGGACGGGCCGAGAGGGCAGTTCCACGGCCTCGGGGCGGTGCCCCTCGAACACGAGTCCGAACTGGCGCTGACGCCGGGTGCGGTTCTTGATCTCGCGTTCGAGGTTGGCCGCGAGGTCTGGGTTCGTGGCGCGGACCTGGCCGAGGAGGTCAGAGAGGCTGGACATAAGGGTGGATGCCTTCGCGTGTGTGCCAGTAGGTGTCGATGGTGGCGACCTTCCGAGAGTAGGCCGGGCGTCGTTCTAACGACTGGGGCGACACGCTTTGGTCTTTCGCCACGGCCCCGGTCAAGCGCGCCCGCCGCCATGAGCGCACGGCCGGGTTCACCCGCGCCGACGAGTACGGGCCCGCGTACACATCACCAGGGGGCTTGCCACCTGAGAGGCGGGAGGCCGCCTAACCTAGAGCCGCTCCCACGGGACCACGTGGACACATCCAGACCCCCGCGGGAGCCTTCCCAGGCGCAGGCCCGCGGGGGTCTTTCCATGCCCAGACGAGTCCGCCAGGCCCTCGGGACGCCCGCGGCGTCGCCCGGGAGGCCAATCCTGTGCGTAAAGAAGCCCCCGGGAGACTCGTCCGAGTCTCCCGGGGGCTTCCCCTGTGGAACGTACAAACCGTTCCCTGGCCGTCTTGCAAACGGCCCGCGGTGCGCGAGGGGGGACTTGAACTGACCTCGACCCCCTCGCGCCGCGAATCTTGGAAGGGCGTTCTGCCGCATGAAATCAACGATCTACGGCATGTGCCCTGTGGATGACTCCACCGCGATACCTCGACCTGCAGGTTGCTTAGCACTTTCGTTAGCACTTTTGCGGCGCGCCCAGCTCTGGCTGAGGTAGGCAGGGGCCGCTTGCCGCTTGCTACCCTGGGTTCACACGAAACTCTAGGCTTGGCCCCCAACCGGGCCGGAAGGTGAGGTCAGGAACATGGACTTCTGGAGCACGATCTGGGATGCGATCTGGTGGTTCTTCACCATCTTTGTGTTCGTCGCCTACCTCATCGCACTGTTCTCAATCATCAGTGATCTCTTCCGGGACCGCGAACTCAGCGGCGTCTACAAGGCGATCTGGCTGCTTTTCCTCATCTTTGTTCCGTTCCTCACGGCGCTCGTTTACCTGATCTTCCGCGGTCGTGGGATGGGCGATCGAGCCGAGCGACAGGCACGAGAGGCCAAAGCAACGGCGGACGACTACATCCGGACTGTTGCTGGGGGACCTGCGTCTGAGATCGCGCAAGCCAAGCAGCTACTCGACAGCGGAACTATCTCCGAGGCGGAGTTCCAGAGTCTGAAGCAAAGCGCGCTGGATGGTTCCCGTTAGCGTTGTCGGGCAAGTGCACGAGCGTCCTCGCCGCGGCTACGACTGCAAACGTCTCTTCGGCAGCCGGGAAGAAGTCGACGGTGGTATCTAGGGCGTGTCTGAGAATAGA
>NZ_JXSP01000164.1:0-3794 GCF_000946635.1 Micrococcus sp. MS-ASIII-49 | reverse complement strand
AACGATTGTCAGACATGCCCTAACTCTGATATGAACCCTCAACCCACTGTGGAAGGACCCACCATGAAACGCACCATGACGCTGACCGCCCTGGCCCTGGCCTCCGCCCTGACCTTGACCGCCTGCGGCACCGGCGCCCAGGACGAGAACGCCGGCGCTGAGGCCTCGGCCACCGCGACCAGCTCCGCCCCCGCCGCCACCCCCGCGGCCACGGACACCGCGACACCGTCCGCCACGGAATCGGCTACTAGCTCGGCGACCGGTTCGGCTGAGGAGGTCTCCGCCGAGCACAACGACGCGGACGTGATGTTCGCCCAAATGATGATCCCGCACCACCAGCAGGCCGTTGAGATGAGCGAGATGCTGCTGGCCAAGGATGACGTCCCGGCGGAGGTGGCCGCGTTCGCCCAGAAGGTCATCGACGCCCAGGGGCCGGAGATCGAGCGCATGAACTCCATGCTCACCGCCTGGGGCCAAGACCCCGTGGACACGGACGGCATGGACGGTATGGAGGGCATGGACCACGGCGGGATGTCCGGGATGATGTCCGAGGAGGACATGACCGCCCTCGACCAGGCCCAGGGCACCGAGGCCGCCCGGTTGTACCTGGAGCAGATGACCGCCCACCACAAGGGCGCCGTGGACATGGCCAAGGACGAGGCCAAGGACGGCCAGAACCCGCAGGCCGTGCAGCTCGCCGAGCAGGTCATTGCCGACCAGGAGGCCGAGATCACCGAAATGCAACAGATGCTCGACAAGCTCTGAGCACCGTCGTCCGCTGCGGGCATCCGGTGAGACGCGGCTGGCGATAGACCCCGAAACCGGAACGGGTCCTCCAGGAAAAGAGACGAGCATGCAGGACAAGATCAAGGTCGCGGTGAACGGGTACGGGGTCATCGGCAAACGCGTCGCCGACGCGGTCCGGGCCCAGGAGGACATGGCGTTGGTCGGAGTCAGTGACGTCATCGCTGACTACCGGATCGCGACTGCGGCCGGGAAGGGTATCCCCGTCTACGCCTCTACCGAGCAGGCCCTACCGGTGATGGCGGATGCCGGCCTTCCCGTCGTCGGAGGCCTGCACGACCTGCTCGAGAACGTTGACGTCGTGGTGGACTGCACCCCGGCCCAGGTGGGCGCCGGCAACCTGGAGCTCTACCGTGCCCACGGGGTCAAATCCGTGTTCCAGGGCGGGGAGAAGCACGATCTCACCGGCCACTCCTTCGTCGCCCACGCCAACTACGCCACCGCCCTGGGCCGGGACAGCACCCGGGTGGTGTCCTGCAATACCACCGCCACCGTCCGGGCCCTTACCGCGCTGAAGGACGTCGGACTGCTGTCCAAGGCCCGGGGGGTGCTCATCCGCCGGGCCACCGATCCGTGGGAATCGGACCACTCGGGGATCATGAACACCATCGTCCCCGAGGGCCGAATCCCCAGCCATCAGGGGCCCGACGCCCAGTCGGTGGTCCCGGACCTGGACGTGGTCACCATGGCCGCCAAGGGAGCCCACACTCAGAACCACCTGCACTACTGGACGATCGAGCTCACCCGCCCGGCCGAGAAGCAGGAGGTGTTGGAGGCGTTCCGGGCGATGCCGCGGATCGCCTTCGTCCGGCGCTCGGACGGCGTCGTGGCGGTCAATAGCACCGTGGAACTCATGGAGGACCTGGGCCGGCCCCGGGGTGATATGTATGAGGTGGCCCTCTGGGAAGACATCCTCACCGTGGACGGCAACGAGCTGTACTACACCTACACGGTGGACAACCAGGCGATCGTCGTCCCCGAGAACATCGACGCGATCCGGGCCCTCACCGGAACCGTCGACGACGGCGGCGAGTCCATCCGGCGCACCGACCGCGCCTTGGGGGTGCGCCAGGACTTCGTGCGCTCCTCGGTGGCTGCCCGTTGAACTGCGCGGCAGACGCCGCTGAGGCGGTGCCCGGCCCCAGGAATGGGGGGTGGTCGGACACCGCTTCGGCGGCCGCAGACTACCGCAGCGGTCCTATGGCCTCCGGTCAGGTGCGAGAGGCCGTCGCGATCGCGTTGATGGCCTCATCCAACACCGCATTGAACTGCGCTGGGCTCTGGGCCGTACTCAGCCCTTCGGTCAGGGCGCGGGAGAAGCTGGCGATCACGCCGTGGTTGCGGGCCAGCAGGGTGGTGGCCTGGGCCCGGGTATAGCCGCCCGACAGGGCCAGGACGCGGATCACTCGGGGATGGTCCACGAACTCGCGGTAGAAGTCCGACCGCTCCGGCAGCGTCACTTTGAGGATGACCGACTAGTCGTCTCCGAGCTTGTCCAGTTGGGCGAGGATTGCCGCCTTGAGCTGGTCCTCCACCTCGGCCTTGCGGGGGCTGCGGATATCCACCTCGGGCTCGATGATGGGCACCAGCCCGGTAACGAGGATCTGACGGGCGAGCCCGAACTGCTGCTCCACGACGGAGCCCACCCCGTCCCCGGGCAGCTTGATGACCGAGCGCATCTTCGTCCCGAACATGTGCTTTTCGACGGCTCGAGACAGTAAGTCATCCAGGTGCGGGATGGGTTTCATGAGCTGGGCGCCTTGCTGTTCCGGGGCCAAGCCCTGGTCGATTTTGAGGAAGGGCACGATGCCTTTGCTGTTCCACAGGTAGTCGCCCGTGGGGGAACCCTCCACCTGGCGGTTCATTGTGTTCTCGAACAGGATGGCCCCCATGACGCGCTCACCGTCGAAGCTGGGGCTGGTGATGATACGTGTGCGCACCTGGTGTACCAGGTCGAACATCTCCTCTGGGCCGGAGTAGGCATCCTTGTCGATCCCGTAGAGGTGCAAGGCCGCCGGGGTGCTGCCCCCGCTCTGGTCCAGCGCCGCGACGAATCCGGCACCGTTCCTGACCCTCTGATACTTCTCCGAGTCCATGGGAGCCTTCCGCGGCGAGGGAGCACGGTGGTCCGGGTTCCCTGCGCACGTCATGGACGACTGGCCGCCCTCAAGGGGGAACGGTCATCAGCAGGCTCAACCCAGGGTGACGAGCAGGTCCGCGCAGGCCTGTTCACACCGGCGGCAGGCCTCGGCACACACCTTGCAGTGCTCGTGCATCTGGGCGTGGCTCTCGCATTCGTCCCCGCACGTCTTGCAGGCGGCCCGGCAGGCCTCGAGCAGGGCGCGGGTGGTCTCGACGTTGGTGCCGGTCTGCCGGGACAGCATCCGGCCTGTGGCGGCGCACACATCGGCGCAGTCCAGGTTCAACCGGATGCACTGCCTCAGGTCGGCGACCATGTCCTCGGCCAGGCAGGCGTCCGCGCAGGCGGTGCACGTCTGGGCGCACTCGAAGCAGGCCTGGATGCATTCGGCCAGTTTCTGCCGATCGATGTTCCCCACCTCCTTCGGGTAGGTCTCCAGCATGGCGCTCACGTGATGGGTCATGATGTGCTCCTTCGTCGATCTGATCCGACGCACCGGCCTTCGCCGGCCCGCCCTTTCATCGACTGTAGACCGCCCCGCCGACGCGGGTGAAGGGCTCAACCTTGAAGGTTCCGTGAAGATCGCCGGCCACGGAGGCCCGCGGACTCCTTTACGGGCAGGGATGACGCAGGTGTGACCAGCCGCCCCTCAGCCCGACCGACGGCCCTGAGGACCACGCCGACGGGGAGGACCAGCAGGGCTCGCCTCAACGTGGATCCTGTCGGACCGGACGGTCGGTGTCGGGAAGAGCGCTTATGCGATCCGACCAGGGGCGTCGAGGCCGCCGGTGCAGGGTTGCCGGGTGCATTCGGACCGAGGATCGCAAGGTGGATTCAATCGGTCGTCGCA
>NZ_JXSP01000163.1:0-27340 GCF_000946635.1 Micrococcus sp. MS-ASIII-49 | reverse complement strand
GCCCTGGCCGAGACCGTGAACGGCTATTACAAGGCCGAGCACGTCCGCGGACCCGCACGGCCAGGTCCCTGGCGGACGGTCGAGGACCTCGAGCTCGCGACCCTCGGGTGGGTGTCCTGGCACAACACGCAACGCCTCCACGGCTACCTCGGCGACGTCCCACCCGCCGAGTTCGAGGACACGTTCTATGCTGTCGAAGCCGGCCGCGAACAGCTGGTCGGAATCAAATAGCGCGAGTCTCCATCAGACCCAGGGGGCTTCAGGGCCAACGCTCTGGTCACCGACGAGATCGATTTTGGATCGAGCCGCTCGGCCACTGAGGAAGTTCTGAATTCCCGGGGATATAAGTCGAGCCGAACGCCGAACCGTAGGGTCTGTCTCGATCAGTTTGTGCTAAGGAATATGTCAGGCACGGAAAGAGGCCCAGGCGCTCCCCTCGAGGGAGTACCTGGGCCTCATTCCATTTTCCCTCGTCAGATGCGGACTCTGACCCGTGGGAACGTGGTCGGGCTAGCGGGATTTGAACCCACGACCTCTTGACCCCCAGTCAAGCGCGCTACCAAGCTGCGCCATAGCCCGTGGCGAATCGCGGTCATCCGCGCTTCGGCACCCGATGAGCATACCCCACCGGCACCGCCGGGCGCGAATCGGAAGCGGGCCTGCCAGGTCGTCGTTGTCAGGGGCAAACCGCGCGACACCCCCGAAACGTGAACAAGGGGCCCACGTCCTCTTCACAGACGTGAACCCCTCATCCCTTGACCGAGGGCCACCCGACCGAGAGTCCCCCAGCGACCGCGGCCCCGGCGTACCGGTGGGCCTGGCGGTCTGCACGAACCCTCTCATGACTGAGGGTGCAGTCGTGCACGGGTGAAGCGTAACACGTCGAGCCGCTCCGATCCGCCGTTCCGGGCGGGTCGAAGAGGCGTGTCGGGGGGCTCACGGATCCCCGTCGCAGGATCAGTACGTGAAGGTCCGGTCCCCCACGCGGAATTCGACATCCTTCAGGTCCGGGATGGCGTTGCGCGCCCGCTCCGCCGCCTCCCGCATCGTGTCCTCGAGGACCTGGGGATCGGCATCGAGCAAAGACTGGCCGTACTCGATGACCACCTTTCCGTCCTCCCGGAGCGCCTCGACGTCGACGATGTCCGAACCGGAGGGCAGGGATCGCGTCAGGTCCTCGACGACCTCGGCGGCGCGCTGGTCCGCCTCTGCGAGGGCGCCCTCGGCCTCCTGGCGCAGCTGCCCCAGGTCCACGCGGTCCGAGGCGTCCGCCTCCAGCTCGCTGATCCGGTCCTCGGCCTGGGCGAGCCGGTCCTCCGCGCTCTGCAGCGCGGCCCGGGTCTCGCCGTCGTCGACCGCGCAGCCGGATGCGGCCAGCGCGAGCGCGGCCAGGGTGGCCAGGGACAGGGCGGCGGGGCGACGTCGGATGAGGCTCATGCCCTCAGGCTACGAGGCGAAGGTGGACGAACGGTGGGAGCTTGCCGGGACGACGACGTCCCCCGGCACGGCAGGCCGAGGGACGTCGTCGGGGCAGAGCCGGATCAGCGGCGGCGACCGCGCTTCTCGCGCACGCGCATCCCGATCTCGAGGGGCGTGCCCTCGAACCCGAACGTCTCGCGCAGGCGGCGCACGATGAACCGGCGGTAGCCGGGGTCCAGGAACCCGGTGGTGAACAGCACGAACTTGGGCGGCCGGCTCGAGACCTGGGTCGCGAACAGGATGCGGGGCTGCTTGCCGCCGCGCAGCGGGTGCGGGTGGGCCGCCACGAGCTCGCCGAGGAACGCGTTGAGCTTGCCCGTGGGGATGCGGGTGTCCCACGAGTCCAGGGCGAGGTCCAGCGCGGGGACGAGACGGTCCTTGTGCCAGCCGGTCTTCGCGGAGATGTTCACGCGCGGCGCCCAGGCGACGTGCGCCAGGTCCCGGTCGATCTCCTTGGCCAGCTGGTGCCGGCGGTCCTCATCCACCTGGTCCCACTTGTTGAACGCGATCACGAGGGCACGCCCGGAGTCCAGCACCATCTGGAGGATGCGCACATCCTGCTCCGAGATCACGTGCGGCGCCTCGAGCAGCACCACGGCCACCTCGGCGCGGTCCAGGGCGGAGGCCGTGCGCAGCGACGCGTAGTAGTCGGCGCCGTGGGCCATGTGCTGCCGTCGACGGATGCCGGCGGTGTCCACGAAGCGCCACAGGCGTCCGCCGAGCTCCACGAGCTCGTCCACGGGGTCGCGCGTGGTGCCGGCCAGGTCGTCCACCACCACGCGGTCCGAGCCGGCCAGCTTGTTCAGCAGCGAGGACTTGCCCACGTTCGGCCGGCCCACGAGGGCGATCCGGCGCGGGCCGCCGCGCGGCACGAGACCTCCGTGGGCGGACTCCTCCGGCAGCGCCTCGAGCGCGGCGTCCAACAGGTCCGCGACGCCGCGGCCGTGCACCGCGGACACCGGGTACGGGTAGCCGAAGCCGAGCGACCACAGGGTGGCGGCGTCGGCCTCCTGGACCATGTCGTCCACCTTGTTGGCGGCCACGATCACGGGGCGGTCCTTGCGGCGCAGCATCGAGACCACGGCCTCGTCCGTGGCCGTCATGCCGACGGTGGCGTCCACCACGAACACGACGGCGTCCGCCACGTCCACGGCCAGCTCGGCCTGCTCGGCCACGCGACGGTGGATGCCCTTGGCGTCGTGCTCCCAGCCGCCGGTGTCCACCACGGTGAACTCGCGGCCGTTCCACTCGGCGTCGTAGGAGACGCGGTCGCGCGTCACGCCGGGCACGTCCTCCACCACGGCCTCACGGCGGCCGATGATGCGGTTGACGAGCGTGGACTTGCCGACGTTCGGCCGGCCCACGATGGCCAGCACGGGCGGCACGGGCGCGTCGACGTCCTCGTCGGGCCCGAGCTGCCACGCGTCGAGGAGGGCGGCGTCGTCCTCCTCGAGCTCGTAGTCCTCGAGGCCGGCGCGCAGCGACGCGGCGCGCGCCTCGGCCTCCTCCTCGGTCATGGCGGCGAGCCGCTCGGCCACCTGATCGTCGCCGGCGGGGACGAACTCGTCCTCACCGGAGCGGTGCTGGGGGTTCTCGGTCATCGTCGGCCTCCCTTCACGGCCGGAATGCCGGCCTGGTCCTCGACGGCGGCCAGGACGGCCGCCACGGTCTGCTCGAAGTCGAGCTCGGTGGAGTCCACGAGCGCCACCCCGTCGGCGGGGCGGTCGAACGTGGACACGGTGGCGTCGCGGGCGTCGCGCCCGGCCACCTGACGGTGCAGCGTGCCGGCATCGACGCCGGTCTCCCCCGCCGCGGCCAGCTGGCCCGAGCGGCGGGCGGTGCGCACGGCCTCGGAGGCCGTGAGCAGCACGCGCGCGTGGGCGTCCGGGGCCACCACCGTGGTGATGTCACGGCCCTCGGCGACCATCCGGCCCGCGGCGGCGATCGCCGCCCGCTGGCGACGATGCAGCTCCTCGCGCACCGGGATGACCACGGCGACGGTGGAGACCGTGTCCGTGACCTCGGGGCCGCGGATCGCCTCGGTGACGTCCGTGCCGCCGACCCGCACGGCCTCGACGTCCGGGTCGGTGGACTGGTCCAGGTCCATGGCGACGGCGGCCGCCGCCACGGCCTCCGCATCGGCCAGGTCGACGCCCTCGTGCAGGCAGTGCCACGCCACGGCGCGGTACATGGCGCCGGTGTCCAGGTACGCGGCGCCGAGACGCCGGGCCACGGCCTTGGACACGGACGACTTGCCCGAGCCCGAGGGGCCGTCCACCGCCACCACGAGCGGCGCGGGTGCGACGTCGTCGCGGGTGTGCTCGGTCATCTCAGACCACCTTCCATCCGGCGGCGGTCAGCGCCGCCACGAGTTCGTCCCTGCGGCCGGGCAGCACGGAGATCTCCACCATGCCGACCCGGTGGCCCGAGGCGTGCTCGAGCCGCAGGTCCTCCACGTTCACGTCCGTGCGGCCGACCTCGTCGAGGAGGGCCGCGATCTGCCCGGGGGCGTCGTCCACGATCACCGTGACCACCGCGAACGCCTGCGGCGGCGCCCCGTGCTTGCCGGGCACCCGTGCCCGACCGGCGTTGCCCTCGGCGATCAGCTGCGCCATGTCCAGCCGCGCCCCGGGGGCGGAGGGGTCCTCCAGGGTGCGGATCAGCCGGTCCAGGTCCGCCCGCAGCCCGTGCAGCGCCGGCACGATCCGCCCGGCGTTGCCGGAGAGGATCTGCACCCACAGCTGCGGGTCCGACGCTGCGATCCGGGTGGTGTCCCGCAGCCCGTTGCCGGCCAGGGCGAGCGCCTGGTCCGGGGTGTCCTGCAGGCGGGAGGCCACGAGCGAGGCGGCGATCTGCGGCAGGTGCGAGATCAGCGCGACCGATTCGTCGTGGGCGCGGGCCGCCATCCGGTACGGGGTGGCCTGCAGCGTCCGCGCGAGCGCCCGACCGGCCGCGAGGGCGCCCGGGTGCGTCGTGTCCGTCGGGCACAGCACCCACGGCGCCTGCGTGAACAGGGTGCCGCGGGCCGCCACGGGACCGGACCGCTCGGAGCCGGCCATCGGGTGCGTCCCGAGGTACCGGTCGGCGTCCTGCGGGGCCAGGCGGCCGTCGTCGACGGCAGCGCGCACGCCCGCGGCGACCGCCTCCTTCACCGAGGCGATGTCCACCACCACGGCCGCGGGCCAGCGGCGCAGCGAGTCGACCACGACGTCGGCGGTCACGTCCGGCGGCGCGGCCACGACGACGAGTCCCGGGGCGACGTCGAGGTCGTCGCCCTCGGCGTCCAGGCGGGCGGGGCGTCCGGCGCGGATGTCCGCGGCCACGGCCAGGGCGGCGGGCGAGGGGTCGTGCAGGCGCACGTCCACACCGGCCGCGCTCAGCCCGATGCCGATCGAGGCGCCCAGCAGACCGGTCCCCCGGACGAGCACGGGCTGCGGGATCCCGGCCGGGCCGTCACCGAGCTTGGCGGCGGACTCGGCGGGCGCGCTCACAGGCCGACCAGGGCCTTGAGGTGGCCCAGCTCCTGCGCGTTGAGTGCGCGGACGGTGCCCTGCTTCTGGTCGCCCAGCAGGATGGGGCCCACCTTGACGCGGACGAGCCGCTCGACCGGGTGGCCGATCTCCTGGAACATGCGACGCACGATGCGGTTCTTGCCCGAGTGCAGCACGACCTCGACGAGCACGTGGCCCGGCGTCGAGTCGACGAGCTTGAACGAGTCGACCCGCGCCACGCCGTCCTCCAGTTCCACGCCCTCGCGCAGCCGGTTCGAGACGCCCTTGGCCAGCGGGCCGCGGGTCTGCACCACGTAGGTCTTGGGGACCTCGTAGCTGGGGTGGGTGAGGCGGTTGGCCAGCTCGCCGTCGTTGGTGAGGATGAGCAGGCCCTCGGTCTCGTTGTCCAGACGGCCCACGTGGAACAGGTGCTCCTGCCCGGGCTTGAGGTAGGTGGCGATCGAGGGCCGGCCCTCCGGGTCCACCATCGTGGAGATCACGCCGCGGGGCTTGTTGAAGACGAAGTACTGCTTGGTCACGTCCGTCTGCACGGAGATGCCGTCCACCCGGATCACGGCCGTGGCCGGGTCCACGCGCACGCCGGGCTCGGTGACGACGACGCCGTCCACCTCCACGCGGCCCTCGGCTATGAGGTCCTCGCTCACGCGCCGGGACGCCACACCCGCCGCGGCCAGCACCTTCTGCAGGCGCTCGCCCGACTCGTCGTGGATGCGGTCGAGGTGGGCGGCCTTGGCCCGGGCGGCGCCGGCGCCGCGGCCGCGGCGACCGCGGGTGCGCGGCACGGCGTCCTCGTCGAAGGGGGCCTCCTCACGGGGGGCGGCGGCGCCGCGGCGGGCACCGATCTGTCGCTGGAAGTCGCGCTCCTGGAACGGGCCGCCCCGTCGACCGACGGCGGGGGTGCGTCCGGAGCCTCGCGGCTTGCGGGAGTTCATGGGGAGGGCGTCCTTTCGGGTGCGCGTCAACGGCGCCGGTCGGGCCGGCGGCGGACGGGTCAGGGGGTGAGGGACGGCCCGGAGACGGACACGCCCGGCTCCATTCTCGCAGATCAGCGGCGTCGCGTCTCCCGGCCACCGCTCCCCCGCCGCGAGCGCGCAGCGAACCGGCCCGGTCCCGAGACGGGACCGGGCCGGCGTCGTCGGCGCTCAGCGGACGGTCACGGCGCGCCGCCGCGGCAGATCAGCTCGCGGGCGAGCTGCCGGTAGGCCTTGGCACCGTCGTGGTTCTCGGCGAACAGGGTGATGGGCGTGGCCGCCACCGTGGCGTCGGCGAACTTGATGGACCGCTTGATGACGGTCTCGAACACGCGGTCCCCGAAGCCGGCCACCAGCGAGCCCACGACCTCCTTGGAGTGCAGGGTCCGCTGGTCGAACATCGTGGCCAGCACGCCGTCGATCTCCAGGTCCGGGTTGAGCCGGTCCTGCACCTTCTCGATCGTCTCGACGAGCAGGGCGACCGCGCGCAGCGCGAAGAACTCGGCGGTCAGCGGGATGATCACGCCGTGCGAGGCGGTCAGCGCGTTGACGGTCAGCAGGCCCAGCGAGGGCTGGCAGTCGATGAGGACCACGTCGTAGTCGTCGCGGACCTGGCGCAGCGCGCGCTCGAGGACCTGCTCGCGGGCCACCTCGTTGACGAGCTGCACCTCGGCCGCGGACAGGTCGATGTTGGCCGGCAGCAGGTCCATGTTCTCGAAGTCCGTGGACAGGATCGCGTCCTTCGCGGTCACGGACCGTTCCATGAGCACGTTGTACACCGTGGTGTCGAGCTCGTGCGGGTTCGCGCCCAGGCCGGCCGAGAGGGCGCCCTGCGGGTCGAAGTCCACCATGAGCACCCTGCGGCCGTAGCCCGCGAGCGCGGCGCCCAGGTTGATGGTGGAGGTCGTCTTCCCGACGCCGCCCTTCTGGTTCACCATCGAGATGATCCGCGCCGGGCCGTGCGAGGTCAGGGGTGCGGGCTCGGGGAAGTCGTGCTTGGGCCGGCCGGTGGGCCCGAGCACGGGCTCGCCGTGGATGGTCATCACGGGGATCGGTTCTCTCGAGGTCACGGCGGCGCCGGCTCCTTCCACGGTGGTCTGCACGCCCGGCCGCGGGCCGCGGCGCGCCGCGGCCGCCGTCGTCGGCGTGTCCGGATCTTCCCCCACCCTAGTGCCTGGCGTTCCCGGGACGACGGCGGCGCCGGGGACGGGCCGGTGTCCAGGCTCGTCCCCGGCGTCGCCGGTGGTCGACGGTGCGGCGTGCCGCGCGGGCCCGCCGCCTCCGTCAGCGGGCGGGGTTCCGGTCGCCGTCGGCGGCCATGGCGAAGTTCAGGCTGGAGTCGGGGTGACCCTCGTAGGCCTGCTCGGCGATCGTCGGGGACTGCTGCGGGTCGTGCGCGGCGCCGTCGTGGCCGGCCACGGTCGCCTCGTCGAACTGCAGCTCGCCGCTGAGGACGCGCCGGGCACGCTCGCCGTCGAGCTCGCCCACCCAGCGGCCGACGAGGAGCGTGGCCACGGCGTTGCCGGTGAAGTTGGTCAGGGCGCGGGCCTCGGACATGAACTTGTCGATGCCCACGATCACGCCCATGCCGCCGAGCAGCTCGGGTCGGTGCGCCTGCAGGCCGGCGGCGAGCGTGGCCATGCCCGCGCCGGTGACGCCGGCCGCGCCCTTCGAGGCGATGATCATGAAGACCAGCAGGCCGATCTGCTCGCCGAGGTTCATCTCCGCGCCCATCGCGTTGGAGACGAAGAGCGCGGCCATGGTCAGGTAGATGGCGGTGCCGTCCAGGTTGAAGGAGTAGCCGGTGGGCACGGTCACGCCCACGACGGACTTGTCCACGCCGGCGTGCTCCATCTTGGCGATCAGGCGGGGCAGGGCGGTCTCGGAGGAGCTGGTGGCGAAGATGAGCAGGTACTCCCGGCCCAGGTACTTCATGAGGGCCAGGATGCTCAGGCCGGTCACGACCTTCAGGACGGTGCCGAGCACCACCACGATGAAGGCGATGCAGGTCAGGTAGAAGGCGCCCATGAGCAGTGCCATGGCGCCGATCGGGGCGACCCACATCACCATCATGAGGATGCGGAACACGACGCCCTGGATCAGGGTGAGACCGCGCAGCAGCGGGGCGCCGGCCGGGCCCATCTGCTGCAGGGCGAAGCCCACGAGCAGGGCGATGAACAGGGTGGGCAGCACCGGCAGGGAGCCGGGGATGATGTCCAGCAGGAACTGGACGGTGCCGTCCGCCGCGGCCTGGGGCTTGTTCGGGTCGTAGGGCGTCAGCTTGAGGCCCTCGCCGGGGTGGATGAGGTTGCCGACGACGAGGCCGATGGCCAGCGCGAACGTGGACATCGCCATGAAGTAGACCAGGGCGATGCCGCCCACGCGGCCGACGGTCGCGGCCTTGGCGATCGAGCCGACGCCGAGGACGATCGTGCAGAAGATGACCGGGCCGATCATCATCTTGATGAGGGAGACGAAGCCGTCGCCCAGCGGCTTGAGGGACTTGCCGAACTCGGGGAAGAACAGGCCGACGGCGGCGCCCAGCACCACCGAGGCGATCACGGCGATGTACAGCCAGTGGGTGCGGTCCTTCTTCGTCGCCGGGGCCGGCGGGGCCGAGGTCTCGGCCGGTGGGGTGTGCGCCATCGGGCGTTCCGTTCTGTGCGGTGGTGGGGCGCCGCCGAGCGGTCCGCAACGGCGCGGGAGGGATGTGACCACTCTCGCGGCCCCGGGTGGTGTCGGTCACGATTGCGGTCATAGTGGTCACGGCGGCCGACGGACTGCAGGATCGTGGGGGTGGACCGGCGCGTCGCCGGCCCGAGGGAGGAGAGGCATGCGCCACCCGTGGTCGATCGCCCGGCGGATCGCCGTGGTCCACGTGGCGCTCGTGGCGGCCATCGCCCTGTTCAGCGTGTGGAGCGCCTACCTCCAGGCCCGCGAGGTGGCCCAGCGCGTCGAGGAGCGCCACGTCCAGGGCGTCACCACCCTCGTGGCGCGCGACCCCGCGCTCGTCTCGGCCCTGCGGGCCGGCGACGCCCCCGCCTTGCAGGCCGGGATCGACGGCTGGATCGCCGAGGCACAGGTCTCGTGGCTGACCGTGATGGACCCGGACGGGATGCGGTTGGCGAGCTGGCGCCCCGAGCAGGTCGGTGTCCGCTACCCGAAGCCGGTGGACGCCGTCGTCGCCGGGGACACCGTCGTGGAGCTCTCGAGCACCGGTGCGGCGGGCCGTTCGGTGCGCGCGCTCGCACCGGTCGTGGACCCGGAGGACGGCACCGTCCTGGGCGTGGTCACGACGGGCGTGCAGATCTCCGATGTCGCCATCATGGCCCAGGCCCAGATCCCCGGCATCCTGCTCGGCTCGGCCGCCGTGGCCGCCGTCGGCCTGCTCGTCGCCTGGCTCGTGGGCCGGTATCTGAACCGGGTGACGCTCGGACGCGGCCCCGAGCAGATCGCCGAGCAGTTCCTGCTGGCGGAGACGGCCATGGACTCGCTCGAGGCCGGCGTCGTGGTCCTCGCCCCGGACGGGCGGGCCCGCCTGCACAACGACGCCGCCGCGCGCCTGCTCGGCTGGGAGGGCGCGGGCGAGCCTCGACTGCCCACCGAGCTCTCCGCGGCCCTGCCGGGCGCGGTCAGCGGCGAGGCGAGCCTCGCCGCCGGCGGGCGGGTCCTCGTGGTGCAGCAGCGTGTCGTGCGGTCGCCCGGCCGTTCCGACCCCGGCGGGTCGGTCCCGCCGACGGCCCTCGCCGCGGCCGCCCGCGAGGGCGTGACCACCGCCCCGGCGGGATCGCGCGTGCTCGTCCTGCACGACCGCACCGACCTGCAGCGGCTCGGCGACGAGCTCACCGTGGCCCACACCCTGACCACGGCGCTGCGCGCGCAGACGCATGAGCACGCCAACCAGCTGCACACCGCCCTCGCCCTCGTCGAGTCGGGCCGGCTGGAGGCCGCCCGGGCCGTGCTGTCCCGCCGCGCCCCGGACGAGGAGGCCTCCGACGACGTCCTCGCCGCCCTGCTCGACGCGAAGGCCGCCCAGGCGCGTGAGCGGGGCGTGGCGCTGACCTGGTCCGCCGAGCTGACCGCGCCCGCCCCGCTGCGCCCGCTCGACCTGCTGACCGTGCTGGGCAACCTCGTGGACAACGCCCTCGACGCGGCCGCCGCACCCGACCTGTCCGCGGCAGACCGGTGGGTCGACGTCGAGGTGGTCTCGGACGCCGCGGGCCTGCTCGTGCAAGCTGGCCGACGGCGGCCCCGGACCCTCCGACGCGGACCGCGGCCGACTCTTCGACCGGGGCTGGTCGACGAAGCCCGTCGGCGCCGCCGGACGCGGCATGGGGCTGTGGCTGACGCGGCGGATCGCGGAGGAGGCCGGCGGGGTCGCGGACGTCGCGACCGACTCGGGCACCGTGTTCACCGTCGAGGTGCCCCGCGACCCCCGACCCCAGGAGGAGATATGACCGCCCGCCCGTACCGGGTGCTCGTCGTCGAGGACGAGCAGCTGACGGCCGAGACCTACGTGGCGCACCTGGACCGGCTGCCGGGCTTCGAGGTGGCCGCGGTGGCCGGCTCCCTGTTGGCCGCGCGGCAGGTCGCCGCGGCGGGCCTGCACGCGGACGGGCGCTTCCCGTTCGACGTCGTGCTGCTGGACATGAACCTGCCGGACGGGCACGGCCTGGACTTCCTGCACCAACTGCGCGCGGCCGGCTTCCACGGCGGGGTGCTGGCGCTCACCGCGGCCACCGACCTGCCGGTGGTGCGCCGCGCCGTCGCGTACGGCGTGACGCAGTACCTCGTGAAGCCGTTCGGGTTCGACGAGTTCGCGGATCGGCTGGGCGGGTTCCGCGCCGCCTCGGCGATGCTGGCCGGCGACGGCGCCCTCGACGGCCAGGAGCAGGTGGACGCCGTCTTCCGCGTCTCCCGCGAGCGGCGCGCCGAGGCCCTGCCCAAGGGGCTGACCGAGAGCACCCTGCGCGAGGTGGTGGAGCTGCTGGGGGCGGACCCGGAGACCGCCCTGAGCGCGGCCGAGGTGGGCGAGCGCCTGGGCATCTCCCGCGTGACGGCCCGGCGCTACCTCGAGCACCTCGAGCGGATCCGCCGGGTGCGGCGCTCGGCCCGGCACGGCGGCCGTGGCCGGCCCGAGCAGGAGTACCGCTGGGCCGGCCGCACGTGAGGGGGCTCAGCGGGCCGGGCGCAGCACCCCGGCCAGGGCCTCGAGCACGGCGGGGTCCTCAATGGTCGAGGGCACCGCGTACTCCTCGCCGTCGGCCATCTGCCGCATGGTCTTGCGCAGGATCTTGCCCGAGCGGGTCTTGGGCAGCGCGTCCACCACGACGACGTCGCGGAAGTCCGCCACCGGGCCCACCTCGCGGCGCACCGCCTGACGCAGCTCGTCCAGGAGCGCGGCCTCGGCCTCGGAGCCGGCCTCGGGCGTCTCGACGCCGGACTTGAGGACCACGTAGCCCGAGGGCCGCTGGCCCTTGAGCGGGTCCGCGATGCCGATCACGGCACATTCGGCCACCGCCGGGTGGGCGGCCAGGGCGGCCTCGAGGACGCCCGTGGACAGCCGGTGCCCGGAGACGTTGATGACGTCGTCGGTGCGGCCGAGCACGAACACGTAGCCGTCCTCGTCCACGACGCCGGAGTCACCGGTCGCGTAATGGCCGGGGAACGCGCTGAGGTAGGAGTCGATGTAGCGCTGGTCGTCGCCCCACAGGGTGGGCAGGGTGCCCGGGGGCAGCGGCAGCCGCAGGGCGATGTTGCCCTCGGTCCCGGCGGGCACGGGCTCGCCCAGGCCGTCCAGGACCACGAGATCGACGCCCGGCGAGGGCACCGAGGACGAGCCGATCTTCACCGGCAGCTGCTCCAGGCCCACCGGGTTCGCCGCGATGGCCCACCCGGTCTCGGTCTGCCACCAGTGGTCGATCACCGGCATGCCCAGCAGGCCCTCGATCCACCGCTGCGTCTCCGGGTCCAGGCGCTCGCCCGCGGCGAAGAAGTGCCGCAGGGAGGACAGGTCGTGGTCCTTGAGCAGCTCGCCCTCGGGGTCGGCGCGGCGGATCGCGCGCAGCGCCGTGGGGGCCGTGAAGAAGGAGCGCACGCCGTGGTCCTCGATCAGCCGCCAGAACGCGCCGGCGTCGGGCGTGCCCACGGGCTTGCCCTCGTACATGACCGTGGTGGCCCCGGCCAGCAGCGGGCCGTAGACGATGTAGGAGTGCCCCACGACCCAGCCCACGTCCGAGGCCGTGCACATCGCCTGCCCCGGACCGACGTCGTAGATGTGCTCCATGGTCCAGCGCAGGGCGACGGCGTGGCCCCCGTTGTCCCGGACGACGCCCTTCGGCTTGCCCGTGGTGCCCGAGGTGTAGAGCACGTACAGCGGGTCGGTGGCCTGCACCGGGACGCAGTCGGCCGGCTCGGCGGCCGCGACGGCCTCGCCCCAGTCCTCCCAGCTCGCGCCCCCGCGCCCGTCGGCGTCCGCGAGCGCGGTCTCGAAGCCCTCGCGGTGGTGGACCAGCACCGTGCGCACGGGGTGCGCGGCGGTCTCGAGCGCCTCGGCCACGGCGGGCAGGTATTCGACCCGGCGCTTGGGCTCGATGCCGCCGGAGCAGGTGAGCACGACGTCGGGGGCGGCGTCGTCGATGCGGGAGGCGAGCTCGCGCGGGGCGAAGCCGCCGAAGACCACGGAGTGCACCGCGCCGAGCCGCGCGCACGCCAGCATCGCGATGTGGGCCTGCGGGATCATCGGCAGGTACACGAGGACGCGGTCGCCCTTGCCGACGCCGCGCGCGGCCAGGGCGCCGGCCAGGCGGGCCACCGCGTCCGTGAGCTCGGCGTACGTGTAGCGGGTGACCTCACCGGTCATCGCGGAGTCGTGGATCAGCGCGACGGCGTCCCCGCGGCCCGCCTCGACGTGCCGGTCCAGGCAGTTGAAGGCGGTGTTCAGCTCGCCGTCCGGGAACCAGCGGTACAGAGGCGCGGCGGAGTCGTCGAGGGCGCGCGTGGGCGCGACGGTCCAGTCGATGGCGCGCGCCGCGTCGAGCCAGAACCCCTCGGGGTCGCGGAGGGAGCGGGCGTGGGCGTCGGCGTACGCGCCGGAGGGGCGGTCTTCGGCGGGGGCATCGTGGGTCGCCATGCGCCCAGGGTAGTGCCGTGGATCACAGGGGGCAAGGGATCTGTATACATTTCGTGCCCCGTCAGTGAGGCGTGGCGGCACGCGCGAGACCCGCGCCGGGGACGCACCACCCAGCCCCCGCACGCCGGACGACGCTCCCCGTGGACGGCGTCGCCCGGCACGCGCATCGGACACACCCCCTGCCCTCGGCGGGACTGTTGTGTATACACTGGCGGCATGCGAGCGAGTGAGCGGGCGTACCAGGCCCTGAGGGCGGAGATCCTCGACTGGTCCCTCCCTCCGGGCGCGGGCCTGGGCGAGGTGGAGCAGGCCGAGCGCCTGGGCATCTCGCGCACCCCTCTGCGCGAGGCGCTCTCCCGCCTGGTGGCCGACGGCCTGGCCGAGCAGGCCCCGGGCCGGGGCATCGTCGTCGCCGACCTGTCCCTCGAACAGGCGGACCAGCTGTTCGACCTGCGCATCGCCCTCGAGTCCCTCCTGGCGCGCCGGGCCGCGCAGCGGGCCACCCCGGAGGCGGCCGAGCGGTTCACGGTCCTCGCGGGCCGTTTCCAGGAGGCCGAGGCGGCCCTGCGCGGCGGGACCGACCCGGCGGACTACTACGCGATGACGGCCGAGCTGGACAGCCGGCTGGACGAGGCCGCCGCGAACCCCTACCTCGTCTCCACCCTGCGCACCCTGCGCCTGCACCTGGCGCGCCTGCGCCGACTGGCCGCGGACGACCCGGCCCGCCTCGCGGCCTCCGCCGCGGAGCACGCGGACATCGCCGACGCCGTCGGCTCGGGCGCCGCAGACCTCGCGGAGGCGACCACGCGGGTCCACCTGCACCACGCCTTCCACCATCTGACCCGGCGCGGCCGCGCCGAGGAGACCCCGACCCTGCTGACCCCCACCGAAGGAGACCGACCATGAAGAACCATCACGTGCGCGTGCACCGCTCCGAGGAGAACCTCGAGCGCAAGGACCAGCTGGCCTGGAAGCTGGCCGAGGTGGCCGTCGACGACGTCGAGGTGCTGCCCGAGGTCGAGGAGATGATCATCAACCGGATCATCGACAACGCCTCCGTCGCGGTCGCCTCGCTGAAGCGCGGCCCGATCGTCGCCGCCCGCGCCCAGGCCCTGTCCCACCCGGTCTCCACCGGCGGTGCGGGCGCCTCCGTGTTCGGTGTGGAGCAGAAGGTCTCCCCCGAGTGGGCCGCATGGGCCAACGGCGTGGCCGTCCGCGAGCTGGACTACCACGACACGTTCCTGGCCGCCGAGTACTCCCACCCGGGCGACAACATCCCGCCGATCCTCGCCGTCGCCCAGCACACCGGCCGCTCCGGCAAGGACCTGATCCGCGGCATCGCCACCGGCTACGAGATCCAGGTGGACCTCGTGAAGTCCATCAACCTGTACGGCCACAAGATCGACCACGTGGCCCACATCGGCCCCTCCGCCTCCGCCGGCATCGGCACCCTGCTCGGCCTGGACACCGAGACCATCTTCCAGGCCATCGGCCAGGGCTTGCACACCACCACCGCCACCCGCCAGTCCCGCAAGGGCGAGATCTCCACGTGGAAGGCCCACGCCCCGGCGTTCGCCGGCAAGATGGCCGTCGAGGCCGTGGACCGCGCCATGCGCGGCCAGACCTCCCCCGTCCCGATCTACGAGGGCGAGGACGGCGTGATCGCCTGGCTGCTGGACGGCCCGGACGCCTCCTACGAGGTGCCGCTGCCCGAGCAGGGCGAGCCCAAGCGCGGCATCCTGGACACCTACACCAAGGAGCACTCGGCCGAGTACCAGGCCCAGGCCTGGATCGACCTGGCCCGCAAGCTCCACAGGGAGCACCCGGAGGCCACCGACCCGGCGAACGTCGAGTCGGTGCTGATCAAGACCTCGCACCACACCCACTACGTGATCGGCTCGGGCGCCAACGACCCGCAGAAGTACGATCCGACGGCCTCGCGCGAGACCCTCGACCACTCGATCCCCTACATCTTCACCGTGGCCCTGCAGGACGGCTCCTGGCACCACGTGGACTCCTACGCCCCCGAGCGCGCCCAGCGCGAGGACACCGTGGCCCTGTGGCACCGGGTGACCACCGTGGAGGACCCGGAGTGGACCCGCCGCTACCACTCGCTGGACCTCGCGGAGAAGGCGTTCGGCGGAGCGGTGGAGATCACCCTCAAGGACGGCACCGTCATCACCGACGAGATCGCCGTGGCCGACGCCCACCCGCTCGGCGCCCGGCCGTTCGCCCGCGAGCAGTACATCCAGAAGTTCCGCACCCTGGCCGAGGGCATCGTCTCGAAGGAGGAGCAGGACCGCTTCCTGGCCGCCGCCGAGCGCGTGGCCGAGCTGCAGCCCGGCGAGCTGGACCAGCTGAACATCCTGGCGGACCCGGCGTTCCTGTCCGAGGCCGACCTCGCCGCCGCCCCGAAGGGCCTGTTCTGATGCTGTACTCGACGAAGACGGCCGAACAGAAGCGGATCGACCTGCGGCAGACCCTGAAGCAGGGCGGCGCCCAGCAGTTCCCGGGCGCGTTCACCCCGCTGACCGCCAAGCTGATCCAGGAGAAGGGCTTCCCCGGGGTGTACATCTCCGGCGGCGTGCTCGCGAACGAGCTGGGCCTGCCCGACGTCGGGCTGACCACGCTCACCGAGGTGGCCGTGCGCGGCGGGCAGATCGCCCGCCTCACGGACCTGCCGTGCCTCATCGACGCGGACACGGGCTTCGGCGAGCCGATGAACGTGGCCCGCACGGTGCAGGAGTTCGAGAACGCCGGCCTGGCCGGCTGCCACATCGAGGACCAGTTCAACCCCAAGCGGTGCGGCCACCTCGACGGCAAGAACATGGTGGAGCTCGACACCGCGGTCAAGCGCATCGCCGCCGCCGTCCATGCCCGCCGGGACCCGAACTTCCTCATCATGGCGCGCACCGACCTGCGTGCCGTGGAGGGCCTGGACGCCGCGATCGCCCGCATGAAGGCGCTCGTGGAGGCCGGTGCGGACGCGATCTTCCCGGAGGCCCTGAAGGACATCGGCGAGTTCGAGACCGTGTGTCGCGAGCTGGAGCCCCTCGGGGTCCCGGTCCTGGCGAACATGACCGAGTTCGGCAAGTCCGAGCTGTTCACCCGCCGGCAGCTGGCCGACGCCGGCGTCGCGATGGTGATCTACCCGGTCACCCTGCTGCGCTCCGCGATGGGCGCCGCCGAGCGCGTGCTCCACGCCATCAAGGAGGAGGGCACCCAGCAGTCGCAGGTGGAGCAGATGCTCACCCGCGCCCGCCTGTACGAGCTGGTGGACTACGAGGGCTACAACGCCTTCGACACGGGCATCTTCAACTTCGACGTGCCCACGCTCGACATCGGCGCCAACCACGCCGACCTCTGACCCGTCACCGGGCCCGCCCGTGCGCGGGCGGGCCCCACTCCCCGAGGAGGGACACCATGACCGAGACCGAGATCAAGAAGGGCCTGGCCGGCGTCGTCGTGGACACCACGGCGATCTCCAAGGTCAACCCGGAGACGAACTCCCTGCTGTATCGCGGCTATCCCGTGCAGGACCTGGCCGCGCAGCTTTCGTTCGAGGCCGTCGCGCTGCTGCTCTGGACGGGTGAGCTGCCCACGGACGAGGAGCTGACCGCGTTCGAGCGCTTCGAGCGCACCCACCGTGCCCTCGACCCGAAGGTGAAGCAGGCCATCGACCTGCTGCCCACCGACTGCCACCCCATGGACGTCGGCCGCACCGCCGTGTCCGTGCTCGGCGCGAACCACCCGAAGGCGGAGGACTCCTCCCCCGAGGCCGAGCTGGAGAAGGCCCAGGCGCTGTTCGCGGCGTTCCCGGCCGTCGTCGCCTACGACCAGCGCCGTCGCCGCGGCCAGGAGGTGGTGGAGCCGCGTGAGGACCTGGACTACTCGCAGAACTTCCTGTGGATGACGTTCGGCGAGGAGGCCGCCCCGGAGGTCGTGGACGCGTTCCGCGTCTCGATGGTGCTGTACGCCGAGCACTCGTTCAACGCCTCGACCTTCACCGCGCGCGTGATCACCTCGACGCTCTCCGACCTGCACTCGGCCGTGACCGGTGCGATCGGCGCGCTCAAGGGCCCGCTGCACGGCGGCGCCAACGAGGCCGTGATGCACACCTTCGACGAGATCGGCATCCGGAAGGAGGAGTCCCGTGAGGACGCCGCCGCCCGAGCGAAGGCATGGATGGAGGACGCCCTGGCCCAGAAGAAGAAGGTCATGGGCTTCGGCCACCGCGTCTACAAGAACGGCGACTCCCGCGTGCCCACCATGAAGGCCGCACTGGACCGGATGATCGAGCACTACGGCCGCGAGGAGATGCTCGGCCTGTACGACGGTCTGGAGCAGGCCATGGACGAGGCCAAGCAGATCAAGCCGAACCTCGACTACCCCGCCGGCCCGACGTATCACCTCATGGGCTTCGACACCGAGCTGTTCACGCCGATCTTCATCGCCTCACGCATCACCGGCTGGACCGCCCACATCATGGAGCAGCGCGCCGCGAACGCGCTGATCCGCCCGCTCTCGGCCTACGACGGCCCCGAGCAGCGGGAGCTGCCGGCGGGCTGAGCCTCGTGAGGGGCGGTCGGGGCGACTTGTCGGAGGTGTAGACGCAGATCACCTCCGACACGTCGCCCCATTCGCTCGCGGCGCGGTGCCGCGTGCACGACGACGGCGGGTCGCCCCGGGTGGGGCGGCCCGCCGTCGTCGTGTCGTCATCGGTGCGACGCCCTCGCAGAGTGGTCACGACACGCCGCGTGCCGGGCGCGGCGACGGCGTGTCGTGACCACTGTGTCGGGCCGGTCGTCGGCCCCTCAGCGCCGGGCCGCCGCGTCGGCGCGGCGGGCCAGGCCGGCGGCGACGAGGCCGGCGAACAGCGGGTGCGGGCGGGTCGGCCGGGAGGAGAACTCCGGGTGGGCCTGCGTGGACACGTAGTACGGGTGCACGTCCCGGGGCAGCTCCACGAACTCCACGAGGGCGCCGTCCGGGGAGGTGCCGCAGATCGCGAGACCGGCCTCCTCGAGGCGGTCGCGGTAGGCGTTGTTCACCTCGTAGCGGTGGCGGTGGCGCTCGGTCACCTCGGTGGTGCCGTAGGCCTCGGCCACCACGGAGCCCGGGCGCAGGGTCGCGGGGAAGGCGCCCAGGCGCATGGTGCCGCCGAGGTCCCCCTCGCCGGCCACGATCTGCTCCTGCTCGGCCATGGTGGCGATCACGGGCGAGGCGGTCTCCGGGTCGAACTCGGTGGAGTCCGCGTCCTCCAGGCCGAGGACGTTGCGGGCGTACTCGATGACCATGGACTGCAGGCCCAGGCACAGACCCAGCGTCGGGATCCGCTGCTCGCGGGCGTGCCGCAGCGCGCCGAGCTTGCCCTCGAGCCCGCGCACGCCGAAGCCGCCGGGCACACACACGGCGTCGACGTCCGCGAGCGCCACCGCCGCGCCCTCGGGGGTGGCGCACTCGTCCGCGGCCACCCAGCGGATGCCCACCTTGGCCCGGTGGGCGAAGCCACCGGCGCGCAGCGCCTCGGTGACGGACAGGTAGGCGTCCGGCAGGTCCACGTACTTGCCCACGAGCGCCACCGTGAGCTCGTGCTCCGGGTGGTGCACGGCGTCCATGAGGGCATCCCACGCGGTCCAGTCCACGTCCTTGAACTTCAGGTCCAGGGACTGCACCACGTGGGCGTCGAGGCCCTGGTCGTGGATGACGCGGGGGATGTCGTAGATGGAGGGGGCGTCGGCGCAGTTGACGACGGCGTCCTGCGGGACGTCGCACATGCGGGCGATCTTGCCGCGGACATCGTCGGGGACGGCCCGGTCCGAGCGCAGCACGATCGCGTCCGGCTGGATGCCGATCGAGCGCAGGGCGGCCACGGAGTGCTGGGTGGGCTTGGTCTTGAGCTCCTGCGAGGGGCCGATGTACGGCACGAGGGAGACGTGCAGGAAGAAGACGTCGTCGCGGCCGACGTCCTGGCGGACCTGGCGGGCGGCCTCGAGGAAGGGCTGCGACTCGATGTCGCCGACGGTGCCGCCGATCTCCGTGATGATCACGTCCGGGGCGGGGCGGTCGCCGCGGGGCTCCGCGGGCAGGCGCATCCGGCGGCAGATCTCGTCGGTGATGTGCGGGATGACCTGGACGGTGTCCCCGAGGTACTCGCCGCGGCGCTCGCGGGCGATCACGGTGGAGTACACCTGGCCGGTGGTCACGTTGTCCAGGCCGTCGAGGTCCTCGTCGAGGAAGCGCTCGTAGTGGCCGATGTCCAGGTCCGTCTCGGCGCCGTCCTCGGTGACGAACACCTCGCCGTGCTGGAACGGGTTCATGGTGCCCGGGTCCACGTTGAGGTAGGGGTCGAGCTTCTGCATCACCACCCTGAGCCCGCGCGCCTTGAGCAGGTGGCCGAGCGAGGAGGCCGTGAGCCCCTTGCCGAGGGAGGAGGCGACACCGCCGGTCACGAACACGTGACGGGTGACGCGCGTGGACGTCTGAGTACGAGAAGTTCGTTTCACCACGGATTTTGAGCGTATCAGGTGCGGGGCTCAGCGCGCGCGCGGATGCGCGGCGGAGTAGACCTCGCGCAGGGAGTCCACGGTGACGAGGGTGTACACCTGCGTGGTGGTCACGGACGCGTGCCCGAGCAGCTCCTGGACCACGCGGACGTCCGCGCCGCCGGCCAGCAGGTGCGTGGCGAAGCAGTGGCGCAGGGTGTGGGGCGAGACGTCCGCCTCGAGGCCGGCGCGCTCGGCCGCCCGCTTCAGCACGGCCCACGCGGACTGCCGGGAGAGCCGGCCCCCGCGGGCGTTGACGAACAGGGCGGGCGTGGAGCGTGTGACTCCCGTCATGATCGTGGGCCGTCCCCGCACCAGCCATGCGTCGAGCGCGGCGGCCGCGTAGGAGCCGATCGGCACCACGCGCTCCTTGGACCCCTTGCCGAACAGGCGGACCACGGGCTGGCCGCCGTCGTCCCCGGTCTGCGCGAGCCCCACCACGTCGTCGACGTCGAGGCCGACCACCTCGGAGATGCGGGCGCCGGTGCCGTAGAGGAACTCGAGCAGCGCGCGGTCCCGCAGTCCGGCGGGGGTGTCGACGGGCACGGCCTCCAGCAGCGCCGTCACCTGCTCCACGGGGAGCGCCTTCGGCAGGCGGTCGCCCGGCTTCGGCGGGTGGACGTCGCGGGCGGGGTCGGCGGGCGTGAGTCCCTCGAGGGCCCAGAACCGGTGCAGGCCGCGCACGGCCGCGAGCACGCGGGCCGCCGAGCGGACCGCGAGGGGCCGCCCGCCGTCCTCGCCGGTGCCCAGCGCCCGCAGGAAGCCGGAGACGTGGCCGGGGTCGACGTCGGCGGGGGCGCGCACCCCGTGGGCTTCGAGCCAGCGGCGGTAGCGCTCGAGGTCGCGGCGGTAGGCGGCCAGCGTGTTCGCGGCGAGGCCCCGCTCGACGGCCAGGTGCTCCAGGTGGCGGCGGAACGGGGCCGCGAGCGCGGACTCCGCGCCCCGGCCCCCACGGCTCCCACGGGCCTCGGCCTCGCCGCTCCCCCGGGCGGCCGGGTCGGTGCTCACGCGGGCCAGTCCGCCCCGGGGCCGTGGCGGTCCGGGACGAAGGGGGCGTCCACGGGGCGCAGGCGCCGCCACCCCTGGGCGCGGTGGGCGCACAGGGCGAGGATCGCCACGACCGTGGAGGGGTTGTGCACGCGCCCATCCAGGACGGCGTCGGTCACCTCGTCGACGCCGACCCACACGAGCGGCATGGCGGCCTCCTCGTCCTGCCGGGTGTGCCGCTCGCCGTCGGGGATCTCTTCGATCTGACGGGCCAGGAACACGCGGATCGCCTCGCTGGAGCCGCCCGGGGTCGTGTAGTAGTCGACGAGGGTGTGCCACTCGCGGGCGCGCAGGTCGGCCTCCTCGGCCAGCTCACGGACGGCGACCTGGTGGAGGTCCTCCCCGTCCACGTCCCGCAGGCCCGCCGGGATCTCCCACAGCTCCATGCCCACGGGGTGGCGGTACTGGCGGACGAGGGCCACCTGCTCGCGGGGGCCGGTGGTGGTGAGCTTGGTGCGGACCGCGAGGATCGCCACGGCGCCCGGGTGCACCATCAGCTCCCGGGTCAGGGGATCCTGGGACTTGTCCGCCGGGTCCAGGCGGAACGACTCCCGGGCGATGTCCCACACTCGGCCTTCGTAGACGGTCTTCGACTTCTTCACCGGGCGGGGGACGTGCAGGTCGCGCAGGGGCGAGCGTCCCGCGGACGCGGGGATCTCAGGCATGGGGCGATCCTTTCATGTCGGGGCGGCGTCCGCGGACCGGGTCAGCCGCGTTCGCGGGCGGAGGACTCGAGCAGCTCCCGGGCGTGCTCGCGGGCCGCCGCGGAGTCCCCGTGCCCGGCGAGCATGCGGGCGAGCTCCTCGACCCGTTCGTCGGCCGTCAGCGTCACGACGTCGGAGGTGGTCACACCCGCGGCCGGGTCCGAGTTCTTCTCCACCCGCACGTGCCGGTCCGCGTAGGCGGCGACCTGGGGCAGGTGCGTCACGGCGATGACCTGCACGTGGCGGGCGAGCCGGGCCAGGCGGGCCCCGATCCGCACGGCGGCCTCACCGCCCACGCCGGCGTCGACCTCGTCGAACACGAAGGTGGGCACCGGGTCCGTGGCGGCCAGGACCACCTCGAGGGCGAGCATCACGCGGGAGAGCTCGCCGCCGGAGGCGCCGCGGCCCAGGGGCCGGGGCTCGACACCCGCGTGGGGGCGCAGGGCGAGCGTGACGTCCTCAGCGCCGTACGGGCCGAGACCGTCCCCGGCGACCGGCGTCAGTCCCACGTGGAACGAGGCGTCCGGCATGAACAGGGCGTGCAGCTCCTCGGTCACCGCGGTCTCGAGCCGCTCGGCGGCCGCGGTGCGCAGGGCGGTGAGGGTCGCGGCCCGTTCGCGCAGCGCGGCGTCGAGCCGGTCGACCTCCGCCTCGAGCTCCTCGAGGCGGCCGGAGTCGCCCTGCAGCTCGTCCAGGCGCGGACGCTGGGTCCGGGCCCAGTCGATCACGTCGGCGAGCTCCGGCCCGTAGAGCCGCTGCAGTCGTGTGAGCTCGGCCAGCCGCGACTGGGCCGCGTCGAGGTCGGAGGCCGCGTCGGCGTCCAGGTCAGCGGTGTAGCGGGCCAGGTCGCCGGCGATGTCCGTGAGCACGACGGCGGCCTCGGCCAGGCGCGCGGCCGCGGCGGCGAGCTCGGGGTCGTCGCCGGGGGCGGCGAGCACGGCCTGCTGCGCCGCCTCCACGAGGCTGACGGCGCCGGGGGTCTCGTCCATCGTGTCCACGTCGGGGCCGGCCAGTCGGGCGTGTGCCTCCCCGGAGGCGGCGCGCAGCTCCTCGACGTCCTCGAGCCGGCGGATGAGAGCCCGCAGCTCCTCGTCCTCGCCCTCCTGCGGCTCGGCGAGGTCGATCTCCTCGAGCGAGCGCTGGAGCGCCTCGGCTTCGCGGGCCCGCTCTTGGCGGTGGGCGGTGAGCTCCTCGCGCTCCCGACGCGCGGCGGTCCAGGCGGCGTGGTCCGCGCGGTAGGCGCGCAGGGCCGCGGCGAGCTCGGCGCCGCCGAACGCATCGAGGGCGTGCCGCTGGGCGTCGGCGCCCTGGAGGCGGACCTGGTCGTTCTGGCCGTGCACGGCCACGAGGGTCGCCCCGATCTCGGCGAGCAGGCCGACGGGCACGGTCCGCCCGCCGGCGGCGGCGCGCGAGCGGGTCCCCTCCCCGGACGCCGTGACGCTGCGGCTCAGGACGAGCTCCCGGACGCCCTCGTCGGCCTCGTCCAGCACGGCCCCGGCGTCCTCGGCGAGGGCGAGCGCGGCGTGCGCCTCGGGCAGGCGGACGCCGGCGTCCACGACGGCACGGGACGAGCCCCGGCGGACCGCGCCCGCGTCGGCGCGAGCGCCGAGCAGCAGGCCCAGGGCGGTGACCACCATGGTCTTGCCGGCGCCGGTCTCGCCGGTGACGACGGTGAAGCCGGGGTCCAGGTCCACGGTGGCCTCGCCGATCACGCCGAGCCCCGAGATCCTCAGATGGTCGATCATGCGTCCTCCCCGGGGTGACGCGCCCCGCGGTCGCGGTGGCGCTGGATGTCCGCGGGCGAGAGCACCGACAGCGGCATGGTGGCCGGTTCGACGACGTCGGGACGCGGCCCCGCGTGCCGCGGCTCGACGGTCTCCACCGCGTGGAGCACGCCCGCCCGCTCCTGGGCGGTGACGGGGCCGCGCCAGCCGTCCGTGGGCAGCCGGAACTTGCGCACGAGCCGTTCCGCGAAGGGCGTCGGGTTGAGACGGGCCAGGCGCACCGGCTCCGCCGACCGGGACACCTCGATCCGGGCCTGCGGCGGCAGTTCGACGGTGCGCCGGCCGTCACACCACAGCACACCGGTCTCGCGGGTGCGGGTGAGCACGTCCACGCCGATCGTGGAGCGCGGACCCACCACGAGGGGGCGGGTGAACAGGGCGTGGGCGCTGATGGGCACGCACAGCAGGGCCTCCACGGAGGGCCACACGACGGGGCCCCCGCCGGAGAAGGCGTAGGCGGTGGAGCCGGTGGGGGTGGCCAGGACGACGCCGTCGCAGCCGAAGGCCGTCAGCGGCGAGTTGTCCACGGAGACGACCACCTCGAGCATCCGCTCCCGGTGGGACTTCTCCACGGAGGCCTCGTTGAGGGCCCACGTGCGGGCCACCTCGCGGCCCTCCACGAGCACGACGACGTCCAGGGCCATGCGCTCGATCACTACGTAGGACTCCGAGGCGATCGCCTGGACGGTGCGGTGCAGGTCGGTGCGCTCGGACTCGGCGAGGAAGCCGACGTGGCCCAGGTTCACCGCCAGCAGTGGCACGTTGTGGCCGCGGACGAAGTCGGCCGCCCGCAGCACCGAGCCGTCGCCGCCGAGGACGAGGCCGAGGGTGATGTCCTCGAGCTCGCAGTCGACCCCGAGGGCCTCCGGCGCGAACTCCGGGGGGTCCCCCGCGGCCGCGCGGATGGCGGCCACGTCCTGTTCGAGCATGACGCTGACCAGGCCCTCCTCCGCGAACATGCGGGTGGCCTGCAGCGCCGCGCTGATGGCGTCCTCGCGGCCCGTGTGGGTCAGGACGAGGACACGACGTCCGGGGGTGTAGGGCATGGTTCCTTCCGCGAGCCGGGGTGCCGGGCACTGCGCTCCAGGATAGCCACGAGATCGGACACGCGAACCGGTGGCCCCGCGCCCGTGGACGGGCGGCGCCCCCCCGGACGCGGGTCAGGACCAGTCGATGTGGGCGCCCCGGACCCACCCGGCGGCGCGCTCGTCGGCGGGCGTGGCCGGGCTCGTCCTGCCGGCCGGGTCGTCGGCCGCGGTGGCGTCGGGGCGGTGGAGCCGCAGGAAGAACTCGGCGTTCCCGTCCTGGCCGGCCAGGCCGGATCGGGTGAGGCCGCGGGGGGCGAGGCCGGCGCCCAGCGCGGCCGCGGCCACCCCGGCGACGGCGTCGCGGCGGGCGTCCGGATCGGTGACGACGCCGGAGCGCGGCAGGGCGCGCCGCCCGACCTCGAACTGGGGCTTGACCATGAGCAGCAGCTCCGCGCCGGGTCGGCACACGCCCGCGAGCGGGGCGAGGACGAGGCGCAGCGAGATGAAGGACAGGTCGGAGACCACCAGGTCCACCGGACCGTCGATGTCCTCGGCCCTGAGGTCGCGGACGTTGAGCCCCTCGCGCACGAGGACGCGGGGGTCGGCCCGGACGGGCGGGGCCAGCTGGTCGTGGCCCACGTCGACGGCGGCCACCCGTTCGGCGCCCCGCTCGAGGAGGACCTGGGTGAATCCGCCGGTGGAGGCCCCGGCGTCGAGCGCCCGGCGGCCGGCCACGGCGACGTCCGGGAATGCCTCGAGCGCGCTGACGAGCTTGTGGGCCGCACGGGAGACGTACCGCGGGCCCGGGTCGCGCAGGCGCAGCGTGGCGTCGGCGGCCACGCGGTCGGAGGGCCGGCGCACCGGGCGGCCGTCGAGGAGGACCTGCCCCGCGCGGATGAGCGCCGCGCCCTCCGTGCGGGAGCGGGCCAGGCCCCGGGCGGCCAGGGCGACGTCGGCGCGTGCGGTCTCAGCCACGCCGTGGGTCCGCGAAGGCCTCGGCCCCGCCGGCGAGCAGAGCGGGCAGGTGCGCACGGACCCACGTGGGCCGGTCCGGCCCGGGGGCGGCGGCCGCGGTCTCGCGCGTGTCGATGCCGGTCAGGACGAGCACCGTGTCGAACCCCGCCGCGTTGCCGCCGCGGATGTCCGTGTCCAGGCGGTCGCCGACCACGAGGGGACGGGCCAGGCCGAGGGCCTCGGCCGCCGTCCGGAACAGTCGTGGCTCGGGCTTGCCCGCCGCGACGGGCGCGGTGCCGGTGGCCCGGCCCACCGCCTCGACGAGGGCCCCGTTGCCGGGGGCGATCCCCTCCGCGCGCGGGATCGAGGTGTCCAGGTTGGTGGCGACCCAGGTGGCCCCGGCGCGCACGGCGTACGCCGCCTCCGCCAGATCGGCCCAGCCGAGACCGGGGTCGAAGCCCTGGATCACCGCGTCGGGACGCTGCGCCGCGGACGCGACCACCTCGTAGCCCCGCTCCTCGACCACGGCGCGCAGGTACGCCGAGCCGACCACGAGCACCCGGCCGGTGCGGCGGCCGAGCGTCTCCTCGAGCAGGTCGACGCCCGCCGGTGCGGAGCCGAAGACCTGCCCCGCCTGCGCGGGCACCCCGAGCGTGCGGAGATGCTCGGCCACAGACTCCGGCGCGCGGGAGGCGTTGTTCGTCACGAACCCGACCGGCACGCCCCGTTCCTGCAGCGTCGACAGCGTCTCGACCGCCCCGGCGATCGCGCCGCCTCCGGCGTAGACGACGCCGTCCAGGTCGCACAGCAGCCCGTCGTGACCGGCGAAGAACGTGGCGCTCACCGCTCGTCCGCCTCCGGGGCCTCGAGGGCGTCGAACAGCGACAGCTGGTTCGGGTCGACCTCGTCCGGCGCGTCGACGGCGGCCGGCGGCTCTGCGGCGGCCTCCGGCCGGGGCGCCTCGGTCGGCTCCGTGGCGGCCTCCGGCTCCTCGGCCGGGGATCCGTCCGCCGTCGGCTCCGCACCGGCCTCGGCCGCATACCGCTCGTGGCGCCGTTCGCGGGGGGACGGGCGGCGGTCCCGGGGGTCCTCGACCGGCTCGGTGTCCACGTCGATGATCTCCGGGTCCGCGAACCCGCCCACGCCGAGGGCCTTCTCCGCGACGCGCACGGCACGCGCCCAGAGCCGAGCCTCGTCGCGGCGCCCCAGGGCGAGCAGCACGTCGGCCTGACGCTGGAACAGCCGGGGAGAGAAGGGGTAGCCGCGCCGCCGGTCCAGTTCCGGGATCTGCAGGGCCTCATGGGCACCCTGAAGGTCGCCGGCGTCCTCGCGGATGCCGGAGACGACCATGGCCAGCTCGGCCCGCGCCGCCCGGTCCAGACGCGAGGCATCCACCTCGGCGGCCAGCTGCAGGGCCTTCTCCGTGCGGCCGAGGGCACGCTCGCTGTCCACCTGCGCGGCGATGTGGGTGTCGTCGCCCGTCATGCGCCGGTAGGTGCGGAACTCGCGCAGCGCGTCGGCGTACTCCCCCGCCGCGTAGGCGGTGAGCGCGACTGCCTCGCGCACGCGTGAGAGGCGGCCGCCCTTGCGGGACGCGGCGAGGGCGTGCTGGAACGCCAGCGCCGGGTCGACGTCCAGGTAGCGGCCGGCCATCACGAGATGCTTGGCGACCCAGCTGGCAGGACGCTCGTCAAGGCCGTTGATCTCCTTGAGCGTGCCGCGGTCGAGCTCCTGGCCCGTCACGTCCGGGTCGATGTCCGGAGAGCGCTCCTGGTCCGCACGATTCGCCGCTCGGAGGTCACCGGGATTGTGCGCGGGTCGTTCGGCGCGGTCCTCGCGACGAGGGCCCGTCGGCGCACCGCGGCGCTCGGGGCGTCCGCCCCCCTGGCCCGGGCCGCGCCGCCGGTCCTCGTGAGGCCCGCCGGAGCGGCGCCGGTCACCGGCACCGCTGCGAGGACGTCCGTCGCGGTCACCGCCACGACGCCGGCCATCACCGCCACCACGGGGCCCGCGGCCCTCGGATCCGCGGTCCTCGCGGCGCTCTCGGGGGGTGTCCTCAGCCATGGTGTCCTTCCTGGGCGTCACGCCGCGACGGTCCGCGGGAACGCGGTCTCTGTTCCTCATGTGCCGGCCTCGCGGCCGGGTCCTCAGGGGACCAGGCTAGTTGTTGTGGGTCATGAGGTTCTT
>NZ_JXSP01000026.1:0-360 GCF_000946635.1 Micrococcus sp. MS-ASIII-49 | reverse complement strand
AGGGCGGACAGGGACAGGTCCACACGGGCGATCTCCGCGTGCACGAGCTGCTGGAACAGCGAGGACGAGCCGTCCAGGACGAGGCGCCCCAGACCCAGCTCGGCCAGGCCCGGCAGCAGGTCGAACGCGAACTCCTCGGCGTCCCAGTAGCGGGTCAGGTGTGGCCGCACGCGGGTCTGCAGGTGGTCCTCGATCGCGTCGAGCCGGGCACGCTCGACCGGTTCGAGGCGGTCCCGCAGGCGCAGCAGGTCCACGTGGGGCAGGCCGGGGGGGACGGCGGGCGCGCCGGTGGCGGGGAGGGGGCGGTCGGCGAGGGCGGTCATGGCTCTCCTTCGGGGGCGGTCCGACGACGGCGGGCGG
>NZ_JXSP01000025.1:0-301 GCF_000946635.1 Micrococcus sp. MS-ASIII-49 | reverse complement strand
GGTCTGACAGTAGTGTTCCAGATCACAGACCCCCGGCCAAGGATCCGTTCAGCAGCCACCCCGAGGAGGGACCCATGACCGTCCAGGACCCCACCGCCGTCGCCGCCCCGTCACCGACGGAGGTGTTCCGCGCGGCCCGCGACCTGCTGGTCGAGTGCCAGACCGACGACGAGCGCGCCCGCGCCGAGTTCGAGTGGCCCCGCTTCGAGCACTTCAACTTCGGCTTCGACTGGTTCGACCGCCTGGCCCAGGACCCGGCCCGCGCGGACGTGCCGGCGCTGATCATCGCCGAGGACGACGG
>NZ_JXSP01000024.1:0-33125 GCF_000946635.1 Micrococcus sp. MS-ASIII-49 | reverse complement strand
GGGGGGGGGGGGGGGACCCCCGGTGCGCCGCTAGTCTGGAGCGCCATGAAGAAGCCACCCCTCGCCCAGGACCCCATCCGGGAGGCCGCCCGGAACTGGGAGCGTCACGGATGGGGTGACGTCGCCCGCCCGATGGCCGCCATCACCTCGATCATGCGGGCCCAGCAGATCCTGCTGGGTCGGGCGCAGGCCGCGCTCAAGCCCTACGGGCTCACCTTCGCGCGGTACGAGCTGCTGGCGCTGCTGAACTTCTCGCGCGAGAAGCGGATGCGGATGTCCAAGGCGTCCGCGCTCCTGCAGGTCCACCCCACCTCGGTGACCAATGCGGTGGACCGGCTCGAGGCCGCCGGGCTGGTGGAGCGCACCCCCCACGAGTCGGACCGCCGCGCGCTCGTGCTCGCCCTCACGGACGAGGGCCGGCGCGTCGCCGTCGCCGCCACGGAGACGCTCAACGCCGAGGTCTTCGGCCGCTCCGGCTTCGATCCGGCGGACGTGGACACCCTCATCGACGTCCTCGGCCGGTTCCGCGCCGAGGCCGGTGACTTCGAGGCCGACGGCCCCGACGCCGGTGCACCCGCGACGGCGGAGCACACCTCCTCCTGACGCGCTCCCCGGCCTCCGGACCGTCCGGCTCAGCGGGGCTCGAGGCGCACGGCGCCGTCGAGCCGGATGACCTCGCCGTTCAGGAACGGGTTGGACACGATCTGCTCGACGAGCAGCGCGTAGTCCTCGGGTCGGCCGAGGCGGGCCGGATGCGGGGTCTTGGTGGACAGCGCCTCGCGGGCGGCCTCGGGCAGGCCGGCCATCATGGGCGTCTCCATCAGACCGGGGGCGATCGTGACCACGCGGATCTGCGAGGAGGCGAGCTCGCGGGCCGCGGGCAGGGTCAGCGCGACCACGGCGCCCTTGGAGGCGGAGTACGCGATCTGGCCGATCTGCCCGTCGTAGGCCGCCACGGAGGCGGTGTTCACGATGACGCCGCGGTCCTCGCCGAGCGGCTCCTGCGCCTTCATCGCGGCGGCGGCCTGGGCCATCATCGACACGGTGCCGACCGTGTTGATCGCCAGGACCCGACTGAGCACCTCGGCGGACAGCGGCCCGTCGCGACCCACGAGCTTGCCCGGCGTCGCCACGCCGGCGCAGTTGACCAGCACCCGCAGCGGCCCGGCCTCCAGCGCGGCGGCCACGGCCTCCCGGGCGGTGTCCTCGGCGGTGACGTCGCCCGTCACGAAGCGTGCGCGGGGCCCGAGGGCGGCCACGGCGTCCGCGCGGACGGTCTCACCCTCGCGGTCCGGCAGGTCCACCACCACGACGGCGGCACCCGCGTCCGCCAGGCGGCGGGCGGTGGCGTGGCCGAGGCCCGAGGCCCCGCCGGTGACGATCGCGCTCTGGTTCGACAGGTCCATGGACGGACCCTCCCTTCCTCCTCGGGATACCCCCGAGTTCGATAGTTGCATGTCCTACGTTCTCATCCTAGATTAGCGGAAGAGTAACCCAGATCACACACACAGCCGGGCCCGTCACGCCCGCCGTGGGCGGCGCCGCCCGGCGTCCGCCTTCCGCCTGGACCCGCGAGGAGCCCCCATGTCCCAGAAGACCGCGCCCACCGAGACCGCCCCCGTGATCCCCCACTTCGTGCACGGCGAGCAGCGCGAGGGCGCCTCCGGCCGGCACAGCGACGTCTACCACCCGGCCACGGGCAGCGTGGCGGGCCGCGTGCCGCTGGCCTCCGCCGAGGAGATCGACGCCGCCCTGGCCTCCGCCGAGGAGGGCTTCGCCGCGTGGTCGACGCTGAATCCGCAGCGCCGCGGCCGCATCCTGCTGCGCTGGGTCGACCTGATCAACGAGAACATGGACGAGCTGGCCACCGTGCTCGCCCAGGAGCACGGCAAGACCGTCCCGGACGCCAAGGGCGACATCCAGCGCGGCATCGAGGTCGTGGAGTTCGCCGCGGGCGCCCCGCACCTGCTCAAGGGTGAGTTCACCGCCGACGCGGGCACCGGCATCGACGTGCACTCCATCCGCCAGCCGCTCGGCGTGGCCGTGGGCATCACGCCCTTCAACTTCCCGGCGATGATCCCGCTGTGGAAGGCCGGCATCGCCCTGGCAGCGGGCAACGCCTTCGTCCTCAAGCCCTCCGAGCGCGACCCCTCCGTGCCGGTTCGCCTGGCCGAGCTGGCCCTCGAGGCCGGCATGCCCGCCGGCGCCCTCAACGTGGTGCACGGCGACAAGACCGCCGTGGACGCGCTCATCGAGGACCCGCGCGTCAAGGCCGTCGGGTTCGTCGGCTCCACCCCGATCGCGCAGTCCATCTACGCGCACGCCGCCCGCATGGGCAAGCGCGCCCAGTGCTTCGGCGGGGCCAAGAACCACGCCGTGATCATGCCGGACGCGGACCTCGAGATGGCCGCCGACGCCCTGGTCGGCGCCGCCTTCGGCTCCGCCGGCGAGCGCTGCATGGCGATCTCCGTGGCCGTCCCGGTCGGCGAGGAGACCGCCGACCGCCTGATCGCGCTGCTCCGCGAGCGCGTGAAGGACCTCAGGGTCGGCCCGTCGCTCGAGGCGTCCTCGGACTTCGGCCCCGTCGTCTCGAAGGACGCGAAGGAGCGCATCGAGGGCTACATCGCGGCCGGCGTCGAGGCGGGCGCCGACCTGGTCGAGGACGGCCGGGGCGTCGTCGTCGAGGGCCACGAGGACGGCTTCTACGTGGGCGCCACCCTGTTCGACCGCGTCACCCCGGAGATGAGCATCTACCGCGAGGAGATCTTCGGCCCGGTGCTCTCCGTGGTCCGCGCGAAGGACTACGAGGAGGCGCTCACGCTCGTGAACGAGCACGAGTTCGGCAACGGCGTGGCCATCTTCACCCGCGACGGCGACGCCGCCCGCGACTTCTCCACCCGCGTGGACACCGGCATGGTCGGCGTGAACGTGCCGATCCCCGTGCCGATCGCCTACTACACCTTCGGCGGCTGGAAGGCCTCCGGCTTCGGCGACCTGAACCAGCACGGCACGGACGGGCTGAAGTTCTACACCAAGACGAAGACCGTCACCACGCGCTGGCCCTCCGGCGTGCGCGAGGGCGCCAGCTTCGTGATGCCGGCCGGCTCGTGACCGCCCCGCAGCCCGTCCCGACCAGGAGGACCCCATGACCACCGTTCTGTTCCTCGGCCTCGGCCACATGGGCGGCCCCATGGCCGCCAACCTCGCCGCCGCGGGCCACCGCGTGCTCGGCTTCGACCTCGTCCCCGAGGCCCTCGAGAAGGCCCGTGCGGCCGGCGTCGAGACCGTCACGGACACGGCCGCGGCGGCCGCGGAGGCCGACGTCGTGCTGACCATGCTCCCCCACGGACGCCTGGTGCTGGACGTCTACCGAGGGGAGGACGGCGACGGCGGCCTGCTCGCCGCCGCCCGCCCCGGCACCGTGTTCCTGGACTGCTCGACCATCGACGTCGCCGAGGCCCGCGAGGCGGCCGCGGCGGCGGAGGCGGCGGGCATGCGGGCGGCCGACGCGCCGGTCTCGGGCGGCCAGGTGGGCGCCGAGGCCGGCACCCTCGCCTTCATGGTGGGCGCCTCGGACGAGGTGTACACCGAGGTGCTGCCGCTGCTCGAGGTCATGGGCGCCCGGATCGTGCACTGCGGGGGCGCCGGGCTGGGCCAGGCCGCGAAGATCTGCAACAACATGGTGCTGGGGGTCACGCAGATCGCCGTCGCCGAGGCCTTCGTCCTGGGCGAGCGCCTGGGCCTGCAGCACCAGGCCCTGTACGACGTGATGAGCAAGGCCTCCGGGCAGTGCTGGTCCCTGACCACCAACTGCCCGGTGCCCGGCCCTGTCCCCGGCTCCCCCGCGAACCGGGACTTCCAGCCCGGCTTCGCCGGCGCCCTGATGGCCAAGGACCTCGGGCTCGCGCTCGCGGCCCTGGACGAGCAGGGCGTGGCGGCCGACCTGGGCCGCCTCGCGCAGGCCAAATACGCCGAGTACGCCGCCGGAGAAGGCGCCGCCCGCGACTTTTCCGGCATCATCGAGGACATCCGAGCATCACACACGGACAGGAGCGAGGCATGAGCGAGCAGACCACCCCGGACGGCGCCGAGTCGCCGATCATCGTGGAGCGGCAGGGCCGGGTCGGCCATATCCGCCTGAACCGGCCGAAGGCCCTGAATGCGCTGAACGAGGCGACGATGCGTGCCGTCGTCGCGGCGGTGCAGGAGCTGGACACCGACCTGGAGATCGGGGCGATCCTGCTCTCCGGCTCCCCCAAGGCGTTCGCCGCTGGCGCGGACATCAAGGAGATGGCCACCAAGGAGTTCTCCGAGATGTACGCGGCCGACTGGTTCGCCGGCTGGGACGGGCTCACCCGTGCCCGCACCCCCATCGTGGCGTGCGTGACCGGCTACGCCCTCGGCGGCGGCTGCGAGCTGGCCATGATGGCCGATGTGCTCGTGGCCGGCGAGGGCGCGAAGTTCGGCCAGCCCGAGATCAACCTCGGCGTCATCCCCGGCATGGGAGGCTCCCAGCGCCTGACCCGCGCCGTGGGCAAGGCGAAGGCCATGGACATGATCCTCACGGGCCGCATGATCGGGGCGGAGGAGGCCGAGCGCATCGGGCTCGTCTCCCGCGTGGTGGCCGACGAGAAGGCCCTCGAGGAGGCGAAGGAGGTGGCCGCCGCGATCGCCTCCAAGTCCAAGCCCGCCGCGTGGATGGCCAAGGAGACCGTCAACGCCGCGTTCGAGACCACGCTTGCCCAGGGCATCGCCTTCGAGCGCCGCGTGTTCCACTCCGCGTTCGCCACGGCGGACCAGAAGGAGGGCATGGACGCGTTCACGGCCAAGCGCGAGGCGGGGTGGCGGCACCGATGAGCGACGCGCAGACCACCGCGACGACGGCCCCCGCGGCCGCACAGGAGGGCGCGGCGGGCGAGGTGCTCCTCGAGGTCCGCGACGGCCTCGGCCGCATCACGCTGAACCGCCCGCGCGCCCTGAACGCGCTGACGCAGGACATGGTCCGGGCGATCGACGCGGCCCTGACCGACTGGGCCGCGGACCCCGCCGTGCGCGGCGTGCTGATCCGCGGTGCCGGCGAGAAGGGGCTGTGCGCCGGCGGCGACGTCGTCTCCCTGCGCTCCTCCCTCCTGGCCGGGCGGTTCGCGGAGGCCGAGGAGTTCTTCCGCGACGAGTACGCGATGAACGAGCGCATCGCGGCCTACCCCAAGCCGTACGTGGCCTTCATGGACGGGGTCGTCCTGGGCGGCGGCATGGGCGTGTCCGCGCACGGCTCGCATCGCGTGGCCACCGAGCGGACCCGCGCCGGCATGCCCGAGACGGCGATCGGGTTCACCCCCGACGTCGGCGGCTCGTTCCACCTCGCCCGCGCACCCTTCCAGGCGGGCCGGCACCTGGCCGCGACCTCGGCGCACGCCTCCGGGTCCGACGCGGTGGCCCTGGGCCTGGCGGACGTCTTCGTGGAGTCCGCCCGGCTGGACGAGCTCGAGCAGGCCCTCGCCGCGGCGTTCGGCGCCCTCGGCCCGGCCGCGGACGCGGGCGCGCGCGACGAGGCCGCCTTCGCCGCCGCCGACGAGGTGCTGGCCCGGTTCGCGGTGGCCGAGGACGCACGGCCCGCGTCCGCGCTGGTGGCCGGCCGGGAGTGGATCGAGGACGTCTACGACCGGGAGACGGCCGCCGAGGTCCTCGCCGCCCTGGACGAGCGCGCCGCCGCGGGCGGGGAGCACGCCGAGGCCGCGGGGCAGGCCGCCGAGGCCATCCGCACCAAGTCCCCGACCGCCGTCGCCGTGGCCCACGAGGCCCAGCGCCGGCTGGCCGCGCGCGGAGCGGACCTGGCCGTGGCCGACGCGCTGCGCCAGGAGTTCACGATCGGCACCCACCTGATGCGCGAGCCGGACATGGCCGAGGGCATCCGCGCGCTGCTCGTGGACAAGGACAAGGATCCGACGTGGAGTCCGGCCCGGCTCGAGGACGTCTCGGCCGAGGACGTGGCCGGGCACTTCGAGCCCGTGCCCGGGGTGGACCCGCTCGAGCTCGGCTGAGCCCGCCCCGACGGACGGCGCCCCGTGGTCCCGTGTGGTGGCCGCGGGGCGCCGTGCTGTGGGGGGCGACCGGGCGGGCCCCCCCGACGTCAGCCGATCAGGCCGCGACCCACGATCATGCGCATGATCTCGTTGGAGCCCTCCAGGATCCGGTGCACGCGCAGGTCCCGGACGAGCTTCTCCACGCCGTATTCGTGCAGGTAGCCGTAGCCGCCGTGCAGCTGCAGGGCGGTGTCGGCGGCCTCGTAGCCGTGTTCGGTGGCCACGAGCTTGGCCATGGCGCACAGGCGCACGGTGTCCGGGTCGTTGCGGTCCAGGGCGTCCGCGGCGCGCATGAGCATCGTGTGGGCGGTCTCCAGCTTCACGGACATGTCCGCGAGCTCGAAGACGAGGGCCTGCTTGGTGGTGAGCGGCTCGCCGAACGCGCTGCGCTCCTTGAGGTACCGGGTGGCCTTGTCCAGGGCGGCCAGGCCGCCGCCGATGGAGCAGGCGCCGATGTTCAGGCGGCCGCCGTTGAGGCCCTTCATGGCGATGCGGAAGCCGTCGCCCTCCTCGCCGAGGCGGCCGGCCACGGGCACGCGGACGTCCTCGAAGATCACCTGGCGCGTGGGCTGGGTGTGCCAGCCCATCTTCTTCTCGTTGGGGCCGAAGGACAGGCCGGGGGTGTCCTTGTGGACCACGACGGCGGAGATCCCCCGGGCGCCCGTGTCCGCGGTGCGGCACATCACCACGTAGCAGTCGGACGCGCCGGCGCCGGAGATGAACTGCTTGACGCCGTTGAGGACGTAGTGGTCGCCGTCGCGGACGGCGCGGGTCTTCAGCGCGGCCGCGTCCGAGCCGGCGCCGGGCTCGGTGAGGCAGTAGCTGGCCAGGTGCTCCATGCCCGCGAGGTCGGGGATCCAGCGGGCGCGCTGCTCGTCGCTGCCGAAGGAGTCGATCATCCAGGCGACCATGTTGTGGATGGAGATGTAGGCGGCGAAGGCCGGGTCCGCCTTGGCGAGCTCCTCGAAGATCAGGATCGCGTCCGTGCGCTCCAGGCCGGTGCCGCCGTGCTCCTCCCCCACGTAGATGCCGCCCAGGCCGAGCTCGCCGGCCTCGGCGAGGACGTCCACCGGGAAGTGCTTCTCGGCGTCCCAGTCGAGGGCGTGCGGGGCGACGCGCTGCTCGGTGAAGTCGCGGACGGCGTCGACCAGGGCCTTCTGGTCGTCGGTGATGGGGAACATGGGTTCGTCCTCCTGGGACTCGGGCCGGCCGGGCGGGCGGTCCACGACGGGGTGGTGCGGGGGTGACACTGCGGGCGGCGACAGGGTGTGACTGTCGTCACCATGATAATAGGACATCCAATGATCAGCCGTGTCGCCGCCGGGCCGTGGGCTAGCGTGCTCCCCGTGCAGACCACCACCAGCCCCACCGCGGACTCGCCCACCGGCCCCCGCTCCCACCCCTCCGGCCGCACGGAACAGCTGTTCGGCATCCGCCGCCACGCGCTGATGACCGAGCGGGACGGCGCCCTCAACCCGGCCGCGTTCGAGGTCGGCCCGTGGTGCCTCGACCTGGACGGCCGGCCCACCGGCGCGGCGGCCACCGTGATCATGGACAACGCCACCGCGGTGGCCGTGCACCACGCGGCACGGGACATCGAGACCGTGGTCACCACCGAGCTGCAGGTCAACGTGCTCGGCCCGCTGCCCGCCTTCGACGCGGCGGCGGTCACGGCCGGGGACGAGGACGGCCCGCTGCTGGAGTGCTGGACCCGCCCGCTGGCCTGGGATGCCGGCGGCGGCGTGGCCCGCGCGTGGCTCGAGGACGCGGACGGGCGTCGCGTGGTCGAGGCGACCGGCTGGTTCCAGTCGGTGCCCGCCGGAGCGCCGGAGCGGATGGCCGAGTTCGTCGCCGCCGGACGGCTGCCCCGCGGGGCCGAGACCCGTGTGCCCATGCCGGAGCTGCTCGCCGCCCGCCCCGAGTCGCTGCCGACGGCCGATCCGGACACGCGCCCCGCCGTCGCCGCGGCGCCGACCGCGGGCGCCCGCTTCGCCCCGAAGCCGGAGCTGGCCAACCCGTCGGGCGCGGTCCACGGCGGGGCCATGACGCTGCGGGCGGTCACCGCCGCGCAGGCGGCCATGCCGGACCGCGAGCGCTACGACGTCCAGGCCGTGCACGTGGTGTTCGTGCGCCCGGGCCACGGCGAGATGGTCGCCCTCACGCGGGTGCGGCACGCCGGCCGGTCCCTGCGCCTCGTGGACGTGGACCTCGTGCCGGCCGGCGCCGACGGCGTCCCCGTGGCCGACAAGCCGATGGTCCAGGTGCAGGTCACCTTCCGCGCCGCCCGGAGCTGACGCCCCGCACGCCCGAGCACCCGAGCGCTTTCGAACGTGAGAAAGGGCCTATCTCACGTTCGAAAGCGCTCATTCCCCCGAGATCACGTTCGAAAGTCCCGGGTGGAGGAGGAGGGGCCGTCGTCGTGCGGCCGGCTCAGCGGCCCACGGTGCCGAACCGGGAGGCCACGGGGGCCGTGAAGGCGGGCTTCAGGAAGAACCACGCGGCGGCGGTGACCGCCACGCTCACGAGGAACACCACGAGGCCCCACGCGTCGGTGGCACCGCCCCGCGAGGTGTACATGTGGTTCAAGTTCGTCAGCAGGCCCGTGAAGGCCACGAGGAACACGTGCACCACGATGAACGCCACGAAGAAGACCATCACCGGGAAGTGCACCTTGCGGGCCACCTCCATGGGGAACGCCTTGTTCAGTCCCTTGGCCTCCGTGGGGAACCACGAGGACATGCGCCAGCCCGTGAGGGCGGCGAGCGGGGCGGCCACGAACACCACCAGCGCGTAGGAGAGCATCTGCAGCGCGTTGTAGTGCACCCAGCCGTTCTCCGTGGGCCAGTCCAGGGACAGGTACTGGATGCCGGCGGACAGGGCGTGCTGGAACACGTGCGGGTCCGTGGGCACGATCCGCGCCCAGTGGCCGGTGACGATCAGCAGCACCACGAAGATCACGCCGTTGAGCAGCCACAGCGCGTCGAGGGCCTGGTGCGTCCAGATGGTGAGCGAGAACTTCTTCGGGGTGTTGCCCCGCGCGGAGAACAGGCCGTCCTTCGTCGGAGTGAAGTTGGCCGGCGGCCGCGTCTCGTGACGGATCTGCAGGCCCGTCCGGATGATCAGCACCATCAGGAACATGTTCAGGAAGTGCTGCCAGCCCATCCACCAGGGCATCCCCTCGGGGGTGCCCTCGGGCAGGACCGGGTGCCCGTCGTAGGTCGCGATGAAGTCCGCCACCGGGTCGAGGCTCCGCAGCCAGCGTCCGGCCAGCACTGCGAGCAGCGCCAGCACGACGACGCCGGCCACCGCCGGCAGCGCCTTGCGCAGGCGGGACGGGGCGGCGGATTCGGCGGCGTCCGTCTCCGCGGCCCGAGCGGGCGTGCCGGTGGCGGCCCCGGGGGCGGCCCGGGGCGGCTGCGCGGTGGAGGCCGGCGGGGCCGAACGGGTGTCCGGCGCGGTGGGAGCCGGCTCCGCAGCCGGCGCCGCGGCCACGGGGGCGGCGACGGCCGGTTCCGCATCGGCCGGCTCCGCGGCGGCGGGCTCGGCGGTGGCCGGCTCGGCGACGACCTCCTGCGCCGCCGTCTCCGGCGCGGTGGGGCCGCCCACGGCGGCGAGCTCGGTGAACCACTCCCCCTCCCGGGCGAACGGCACGTACCCGGCCATGCGTCGCCGCTTCGCGAGCGGCACGAGGTCGGACTCCACGGGAGCGCCCACCCCGGCCGCGGCCGGCGCACCGGTCGCGGAGGCGACGACGGCCGCCACGTCCGGCACGACGGGCTCGGTCTCCGCGGGTGCGGGGGCCCGCGTCGGGGACGCCGAGGCGGCGATCGGCTCGGGGGCGGCGGCCGGGATCGATCCCGCGGCCGGGGCGGGGGCGCCGCCGAGCCACTCGGCCTCGCGGGCGAACGGGACGTACCCGGCCATGCGGCGTCGCGCGGACAGGGGCGTGAGGCCCGACGTCGGCGCGGTCGGCGCCACCGGGACGGCGGCCGCGGCCGAGGCGGGGGCCGCCGTCGTGGTGTCCTGCGCCGGGGCGGGGGCGGGCTCGGTCTCGGCCGGGGCGCCCTTCAGGGGGACGTAGCCGGCCATTCGCTGCTTGGGCATGCTTCTCCTCGTCCGAGGGGCGCGGTCCGCAGCGGACCGCGCCCGCACCGGTTCAGCCGCGGCGGGTGCGCAGCTGCTCGATGACCTGCGGGACCACCTGGAAGATGTCCCCGACCACGCCGAAGTCGGCGTGCTCGAAGATCTCGGCGTCCTCGTTCTTGTCGATCGCCACGATGGTCTTGGCGGTCTTCATGCCGGCCAGGTGCTGGATGGCGCCGGAGATGCCGAGGGCGATGTACAGGTTCGGGGACACGATCACGCCGGTCTGGCCCACCTGGCGCTCGGCCGCGGTGTAGCCGGAGTCGACGGCGGCACGCGAGGCGCCCACGGCGGCGCCGAGCTCGTCGGCGAGCTGCTCGACGATCGCGAAGCCCTCCTCGGAGCCCACGCCGCGTCCGCCGGCGACGACGGTCTTGGCGCCGCGCAACGGCGGACGGGCGGAGTTCTGCGTGCGGGCGTTCACCTCGAGCACCCGGGCGCCGGCGGTCACCGGGCCCAGCTCGGCGGCGGCCAGCTCCACGACCTCGGGCGCCTCGACGGCCGGGGCCCGGTCCGCGACGGCGCCGGGGCGCATGGTGATGATCCGGGGGCCGCCCTCGCCGGTGGACTCGCTGAGGTAGTCGCCTCCGAACACGGAGTGGCGGGCGATGACCTCGTCGTCGGCCCAGCGCAGCCCCACGGCATCCGCGCAGACGGGGCCGCGGGCGCGGACGGACAGGCGGCCGGCCACCGCGCGGGACTCAGGACTGCCGGAGAGCAGCACGGCCACGGGCGCGGTGCGGGCGGCCGCGGCGGCGAGGGCCTGCACGGCGGCGTCGCCGAGGGTGGTGGCGGCGTCGTCGGCCACGAGGACGTGGACGCGCGTGGCGCCGTACTCCCCCAGCCGGGCGACGGCGGCGTCCCTGCCCTCCGCATCGGTCACGAGGACGGCCTCGGGCACGCCCACGGTGGCGGCCGCGCCGAGCAGCTCGGCCACGACCGGGCGGAGCGCGCCGTCCGCGCCGATCTCGGCGTGCACCAGCACGGTCTGACCGCTGTTCGCGGCGTCGGTCTGCGTCGTCATCTCGGTCTCCTCCACGTTCGCGCTCACACGAGCCCCCGACCCGCGAGGAACTCCACCAGCCGCTCGGCGGCGGTGCCGTCGTCGGTGATCTTCTCGCCCGCGGCGCGCTCGGGACGCGTGTCCGCCGAGACCATCACGGAGCGGTAGGCGGCCTCGGCCGGGCCCGCGGCGATGCCGAGGTCGGCCAGGGACAGCACGGTGAGCGGCTTCTTCTTGGCCGCCATGATGTTCTTGAAGTTCGGGAACCGCGGCTCGGCGGTCTTCTCCGTCAGGCTCGCCACGGCGGGCAGGGCGACGGCGGCGCGCACATCCGCGTCCGAGGTCGCCACGGTGCCGGTCAGCTCGCCGTCGGTCAGCTCGGGGGCCTCGGCGTGCGGCAGGTAGGGCCGGTCCAGGAGCTCGGCGACCATGGCCGGCACCACGCCGGTGCCGCCGTCCGTGGACACCGTGCCGGCGAGCACGAGGTCGGCGCCCTCCTTCTCGACGGCCGCGGCGATCACACGGGCCGTCTCCACGGCGTCCGAGCCGACGAGCGCGTCGTCGGTGATCTGCACGGCGGAGTCTGCGCCCATGGCCAGCATCTTGCGCAGGGTCTTCGAGGAGTCCTCGGGGCCCACGGTCAGGGCCACGACCTCGACGTCCGCGCCGGCGTCCCGCCAGCCCAGGGCGACTTCCATGACCCGCTCGCTGATCTCGTCCGGCACGGGCTCGGCCGCGCCATCGCGCACCACCCAGCCGGTCTCCAGGCTCAGCTCACGCTCCTGCCACGTGTCCGGCACCTGCTTGGCCAGCACCAGGATCTTCACGGCCTCTCCTCCTCGGCTCACGGTCTCGCCCCGGGGCCTCCGCCCCGAGCACGGTGACTTACGCTACAGACTACGGGTCCGCGCACGTCCGGGCCGCATGATCCGCGCGCGGGAGCGGCCGGGCCGCCGTCGTCGTCGGCCCGTGGGTCCGGACCATGATCGCCCGAACCGAGGAGGCACCGTGAGCCCCGCCGCCCCGCCCGCCGAGCCGCCGGCCGCCGAGGACCGGCCCCGGGTCCCGGCGGCGCCCGCCTCCTCCCTCGTGCTGGTCCGGCCCGGGGCCGGCGGCGAGACCTCGGTGTTCACCGTCCGCCGCGCCGGGACCATGGCCTTCAGCGCCCACGCCACGGCCTTCCCCGGCGGCCGCGTGGACCCCGCGGACGACCTGCCGGACAGGCTGTGGGAGGGCACGGATCTGGCCGACTGGGGCCGGCGCCTGGGGCTGCCGCACGAGCCCGCGGACGCCCACGGCACCCTCGCGGAACTCGACCCCGCCGACGGCGCCGGCCGCGTGCTGGCCGCCGCCGTCCGCGAGACGTTCGAGGAGACCGGAGTGCTCCTGGCCCGGGACGCCGACACCGGCACCCCCGTGGACCCGGCCCGGGTGGCCGCGTTCCCCGACGAGCTGCGCGACGCCGTCGAGCGCCACGAGGTGGACTTCGGGGAGCTGCTCGACCGCGAGGGGCTGCGCCCCGACGCCGGCGCGCTCGTGCCGTGGTCCCGGTGGATCACCCCGCACGGGGGCCCGCGCCGCTACGACACGTTCTTCTTCGCCGTCCACCTGCCGCAGGGCCAGTCCCCCGAGCGGATGTCCTCCGAGGCGGCCAGCCACGGCTGGGCGTCGCCCGCCGAGCTCCTGCGCCGCTTCCGGGCCGGCGAGGTCAACCTGATGGCCCCCACGTGGTGGCAGCTGCGCACCCTGGTCGACGCCGGTGAGGACATCCACGCGGGCCGCTCCCGGTTCGAGCCCCTCGAGGGGGTCATGCTCGTGGCCGGGCAGGGGCCCGTGTTCCCCCACGCGGACGAGTATCTGCGTGACCTGACGGCGTTCCGCGCGGCCGCGCAGGTGGAGGAGTCCAAGGACAACATCCTCTGAGCGCTCCCGGCTCCGGTCCGTGCGGCGGGCGACGGGCCGGAGAGCACCGCGGGCCACGACCCGCGACCCCATGGCCTGCAGGGCCCCGTGCCCCTAGTCTGGTCTGCACCGGATCACCCGGCTCCGCGCGTCCGGCCCCCACCCCCGGCCACCGCGCGTCCCGCTCGCACCCTAGGAGCACTGCATGGCGCTCAGCGTCCTCGACCTGTTCTCGATCGGCATCGGCCCGTCCTCGTCTCACACCGTGGGTCCCATGCGCGCCGCCCGCCGCTTCACGGACAGCATGGGCCAGCACGGCGTCCTCGAGCGCACCGCCCGCGTGCACGCCGAGCTGTTCGGCTCGCTGGCGGCCACCGGCGTGGGCCACGGCTCGGACACCGCGGTGCTGCTCGGCCTGGCCGGCCAGGACCCCGAGACCATCGACCCGGACGCCTGCACCGGGCTCGTGGCGGAGATCGTCACGGGCGGTCGGCTGCCCCTGGACGGGCGCCACGAGATCGCCTTCGACCGGCAGGGCGACCTGACGCTGCACCTGCGCGAGTCCCTGCCCGGGCATCCGAACGGCATGCGCCTGACCGCCTACGACGACGCCGGCGAGCAGCTTCACACCCGCGACTACTACTCCGTGGGCGGCGGCTTCGTGGTCACCTCGGACGAGCTCGAGGCCGAGTTGGACGCCACCAAGGACGTCAACCGCACCGACGACGGCGACACCGGCGAACCGTACCCCTTCTCCACGGGCGCCGAGCTCGCCGCCCGCTGTCACGAGGCGGGCCTGAGCATCGCGGAGCTCATGCTCGCCAACGAGGCCACCCGCCACGACCTCGACGAGCTGCGCACCCAGCTGCTGGCCATCTGGGCCGTCATGGAGGAATGCGTCCACAACGGCGTGTCCCGCACCGAGCCGATCCTGCCCGGCGGACTGCAGGTCCGCCGTCGGGCCCCCGCGCTGCGGGAGCACCTGCTCCAGACCACCGACCGCACCGACCCCATGTGGGCCATGGAGTGGGTCAACCTCTTCGCGCTCGCGGTGAACGAGGAGAACGCCTCGGGCGGGCGCATCGTCACCGCGCCCACGAACGGCGCCGCGGGCATCATCCCGGCCGTCATGCTCTACTACATGCGCTTCGTGCTCCCCGAGGGCGCCACGCAGCAGGAGCGGGACGACAAGGTGGTCGAGTTCCTGCTCACCGCGGCGGCGATCGGCATCCTGTACAAGCGCAACGCCTCCATCTCCGGGGCCGAGGTCGGCTGCCAGGGCGAGGTCGGCTCGGCCTGCTCCATGGCGGCGGGCGCGCTGTGCGCCGTGCTCGGCGGCACCGTGGACCAGGTGGAGAACGCGGCCGAGATCGGGATCGAGCACAACCTCGGGCTGACGTGCGACCCCGTGGGCGGCCTCGTCCAGGTGCCGTGCATCGAACGCAACGCGATCGCGTCCGTGAAGGCCATCAACGCGGCCCGGCTGGCGCTGCTCGGGGACGGCTCGCACCGGGTGACCCTGGATCAGGCCATCACGACCATGCGCGACACCGGCGCGGACATGAAGTCCAAGTACAAGGAGACCTCGCGCGGCGGCCTGGCCGTGAACGTCATCGAGTGCTGATCGCCCGGGTCCGCGGCCCAGCGCCGCTCCGGTCGGGACGGACGGGGCACCCGTCCGCTACCGTGGGGCCCGATCCGCACCCTGCCCCCGAGCGCGAGAGGACCAACGTGGCCATTCATCCTGTGGACGCGACCCTGGAGGCCGCGAAGATCGATCCCGACCAGCGTGCCGAGAGGCTCAAGGGCGTGAAGCTCGACGGCGCCGGCTGGAAGTACGCGCTCACGCGCGCGCTCAAGGAGTTCGGCAACGACGGCGGCACCGACCTGGCCGCGAAGCTCACCTACTACCTGGTGCTCTCGCTGGCCCCCTCGCTGCTGGCCGTGTTCTCCATCCTGTCCCTCGTGCTCGCCTCCAACCGCGGGGCCATCGACGATCTGCTGGGGCAGCTGACCGGCCTGGTCCCGAGCGACTACCAGCCGCTCGTCACGAACCTGGTGACCACCATGAGCGACTCGGCCGGTTCAGGCGGCGGGATCATCGCCCTCATCATCGGCATCGCGACCGCCCTGTGGTCCGCCTCTGCGTACGTGAAGGCGTTCAACCGCTCGGCCAACACGGTGTACGGCTACGAGGAGGGCCGCGGCCTGGTGAAGCTGACGCTGAGCAACCTGCTCACCACGCTCATCCTGATCGTGGGCATCGTGGTCGTGCTGCTCTCGCTGGCGCTGAACCGCTCGCTCGTGGACGGCTTCCTCCAGCCGATCGCCGGCCCGCTCGGCATGACCGGCGTGGTGAACTTCCTCTCGGACACGTTCCTGCCGGTGTGGGCGTGGGTGAAGTGGCCCGTCGTCGTCTTGATCCTGCTGGTGCTGATCGCGACCCTGTACTACACCACCCCGAACGTCCAGAAGCCGCGTTTCCACCTCTTCGGCCCCGGCAACATCGTGGCGCTGGTGGGCATGGTGCTGGCCGCGGTGGCCCTGTCCGTGTACTTCACGCAGTTCGCCGGCTACTCGGCGTACGGCGCGATCGGCACGATCATGGCGCTGCTGTTCGCCCTGTGGATCTTCAACATCGTGCTGCTGCTCGGCCTGGAGGTCGACGCCGAGGTGGAGCGTGCCCGCCAGCTCGAGGCCGGCCTGCCCGCCGAGGCTCGGGTGCAGCTGCCCCCGAAGGACGTGGCCGGGGTGGAGAAGCGCGCCGAGAAGCAGACGACCGTGGAGGAGCGCGGCTACGAGCTGCGGGCCGTCCACGAGGGCCGCTGACCGCACCCGGCGCGGCGCCGAGCGCACGTTCCGCACCGACAATGACGGCCGCTCACCTGGCGAGGTGGGCGGCCGTCGTCGTGCGCGGGGCCCTCAGCGCCGGGCCGCGCGGTAGCCGTCCGCCTGGGCCGCGGCGGCGGAGGCGTAGCAGTGGCGCGCGTTGGTCTTGCCGTAGTGCTGCTGACCGGGCATGTGGTAGATGCCCGAGTTGTCGTTGGCCTTGACCGGGTGGGAGTCCGGGCACACGGAGTCGGCTCCGCTCACCGGCCCCGCGTCGCCGGCCGCGGGGGCCGCCTCCGGGGCGGGGGCCGGGGCCGCCTCCGGGATGGGCTCGGCCGCGGTGCCGCACTCCCCGGAGAACCTGCCGACGCCGTTCGCCCGGGCCTCCTCCCACGCCGCCTCGACCTCGGGCAGGAAACGGTCGTTGCCGTCGAAGACCGCCGGCTCGCCGTAGCCCAGGCGGGCCATCTCGGCGTTGAGCAGGACGCCGTCGGCGTACACGCCGGCGAGGAGGCGGTCGTAGCGGTCGTAGAGCCGGCGATCGTACCGCAGCACCACCGTGTCGCCGGGGCTGATCATCGACTTCAGCGCCGCCGTCGCCTCCGGTCCCATGCACTCGACCGGCTTCGAGGGGTGGTGGGTCTCGGGGGTGTCGATGTTGAGCAGGCGCACCCGCGTGGACACCTCGCCGAGGGTCACGCGGAGCGTGTCGCCGTCCGAGATCGACTCGACCGTGACCACGTCTCCCTCGACGTCGGCCGGGGCGGCGGGCGCCGCCGGCTCGGCACTGCGGGAGCCCTCAGCGGCACGCGACTCGGCGGCCCCGCTCGAGGACGACGCTGCGGCGCGCGAGCTCTGCGCGGCGGAGGAGGCGGCCAGCGACGACGCAGCGGCACGGCTCGTCGCAGCCCCGTCGACGGAGGGGGTGGGCGTCGTCGGCATCGTGCTGACCGACGCGGAGGTGTCGGCATCGCTCGCCGGGGTGACGCCGTCGTCGGTGGCGGTGCAGCCGGTGAGCAGGAGCAGGGACAGTGCGGCCGCGGGGAGCGCCGCGCGCAGACGGGCAAGGGGCACGAGGATCCTGGAGGGGAAGGGACGGGGACATGACGAAGGCCCCGCCGTGAGGCGGGGCCTTCGGATCACCACATCATCGCATGTGGGAGGCACAGGTGTTGCCGCACGTCACGACAGCATCGGTCCCCGTTCCGTCAATGACGACGGGGGTCAGCGACGGCCGTCGATGGGGTCGCCGCCGCCGTCGAGTGCGTCGAGGACGAGGTCGCGGGCCTCGCCCGTCGCGGACCGGCGGGAGAGCAGCAGCGCGGCCAGCCAGCACAGCAGGACGATCGCCGCGCCGCCCCACGCCAGGAGGGCGAGGCTGCCCGAGAGCAGCCCCGTGCCGTCCGCGCGGCCGACGCCGATCCACACCAGACCCCACGCGAGCGCGAACGCCGGAGCCGGGCGGCCGCCGTTGTACACGGCCGTGAACGCGCCGATCAGCACGGCCACCACGAGCATCACCTTCGCCCAGAGGGACGACTGCCCCGGATCGCCGACGACGCCGGTCGAGGCCAGCCACGCGGCCAGGTTCGCCACGGCGGCGATCGAGACCCAGCCCAGATGCAGGCCCTGCACCCCGTCCAGGAGGATCCGCTCCCCCCAGCTGTGCGCGCGGACGGATTCGAGGAGCACCAGGATCCACGCCAGGCACGTCAGCAGCAGCGCGATCACCACGACGCTCAGCCCCAGCAGCCCGGCCTGCACCGTCCAGATCCACGCGGCGTTGAGCAGCACCGAGACCAGGATCCACGGTCGCAGGCGGTCGTGACGGGCGGACTGGGCCGAGGGGAGGAACTGCCACACGGCGTACGCCAGCAGACCCGCGTAGATCACGGACCAGATGCCGAACGCGGGGGTCGCCGGGGACACCCAGGTGGCGTCCGGGCCGAGCCGGCCGCCCGCGGCCTCGGCCACGGGGGTCAGGCCGCCGACGACGCCGGAGCCCAGGAACGCGGCCACGACCGCGAGGATCACGACCACGAGCATGGCCACCCGGCCGCCCGTCGAGGACAGCCCCGTCCCCGAGCTGGGGACGCGCGCCGCGGCGTCGGGGCCGAAGGGGCTGCGGGACGGGCCGAGGTCGGTGGCGGTGCTCATGGGTGCTCCCGTGGGGTGATCGTCGGGGGTGCGCCCCGGGCGGGGCGGGTCTCAGGGTCAGCGTAGCCGCCGGGCCCATCGCGGGCACGGGCCACCGCGGCCTAGGGTGGGGGCATGCGCACTTCCTCCCCGATAGGACTCCTGCTGGACGTGGACGGCCCCGTGGCCTCCACCGAGACCCGGACCGTGCCGGAGGGGATCATCGACGTGCTCGTCCGCCTCGCGAGGCGCGGGGTGCCGGTCGGCTTCAACACGGGCCGCTCCACGGACTTCCTCCTGCACAACCTGATCGCCCCGCTGCGCGACGCGGGCCTCCCGGACGACGCTCCCTTCCACGCGATCTGCGAGAAGGGCGCCGTGTGGTTCCCGTTCTCCGCGGTGCCCTCCGGGGACCTGCCCGACGTCACCGTGGACGGCACCGCCCCGGACTGGCTCCGCACCGACCCGGACATGGCCATCGACGCGGACACCCGTGACGCGATCTGGGCCCTCAACGATGAGCGCGCCGGGGACCTGCAGTTCACCGACCGCACCAAGCTGGCCATGGTCTCCCTCGAGAAGACGGTCGGCGCCGACCAGACGGAGTACGAGCGGGTGCGCGACGACGTCGCCGCGGGCGTCGAGGATCTGCTCGCCGAGCGCGGACTCGCCGAGGAGGTGCGCGTGGCCCCCTCGGTGATCTCGGTGGACGTCGAGCACCGCTCCTCCGGCAAGGACCTGGGCGTCGAGCGCTGCTTCGACCTGCTGGCGGAGGCGGGCACCCCGGTGCCCGAACGCTGGCTCACCGCGGGCGACTCGCGCAGCGACTACGCCATGGCCGACCGGCTGCACGAGCGCGGACTCGCCGTGGAGCACATGGACGTGCGGCCCGCCGACGGCGTCCCCGAGAAGCCCTACGGCGTGGTGACGGCGGCGATCCTCGCCGAACGCGGCATCGGCGACGCCGACGACGTCCACGAGCGGGCGGGCGAGTCCCTGCTGCGCTGGGTGGAGCGCGACCTGCTGCGCTGACCAGGCCGGACGCCCCCTCTGCGGACGGCCGACCCTCCCCGGGCCTGGACCTCGACCCCTAGCGTGGAAGGGAATGCCGCGCCCCTGCCGAACCGGCCCGGGCGCCTCCCGACCAGAGAGAGGTTCCACCGTGGCCACCGTCGCCCAGAACATCGTCGAGACCCTCCACGCCTCGGGCGTGCGCCGCATGTACGGCGTGCCCGGGGACTCCCTCAACGGGCTGACCGAGGCCCTGCGCTCCCACGGCGGCATCCAGTGGGTGCACACCCGGCACGAGGAGACCGCGGCCTTCGCCGCCTCCGCCGAGTCCCAGCTCACGGACGAGCTCGCGGTCTGCGTGGGCTCGTGCGGTCCGGGCAACCTCCACCTGATCAATGGCCTGTTCGACGCGCAGCGCTCCCGCACCCCGGTGCTCGCGATCGCCGCGCACATCCCGTCGGAGGAGATCGGCTCGGGCTACTTCCAGGAGACCCACCCGCAGGACCTGTTCCGCGAGTGCTCCGTCTACGTGGAGCACGTCTCCTCGGCGGACCAGATGCCCCGCATGCTGCGCACCGCGATGCGGGCCGCCGTCGAGCAGCGGGGCGTGGCCGTGCTCGTGATCCCGGGCGACGTGGCCCTCACCGAGCTCTCCGCGAAGCCCGAGGTGATCCGTCACACGCCGTCCCGCGTCATCCCGGCCGACTCCGTGCTGCGCGAGGCCGCCGAGGCCCTGGACTCGTCCAAGCGGATCACCATCCTGGCCGGCGCGGGTGCGGCCGGCGCCCACGACGAGGTCGTGGCCCTGGCGGAGCGCCTGCAGGCCCCGATCGTCCACGCGCTGCGCGGCAAGGACCGGATCGAGTACGACAACCCGTATGACGTCGGCTTGACCGGCCTGCTCGGCTTCGCCTCCGGCTACCACGCGCTCAAGGAGGCCGAGACGCTGCTGATCCTCGGCTCCTCCCTGCCGTACCGGCAGTTCTACCCCGAGGACGCCACGGTCATCCAGGTGGACGTGCGCGGCGAGCAGATCGGCCGACGGGTGGCCGTGGACGTGCCGCTCGTGGGCGGTGTGAAGGAGACGGCCCAGGCCCTGCTGCCGCTGCTGCGCGGGAACTCGTCGTCGGCGTTCCTGGACAAGGCGCTCAAGCACTACGCCAAGACCCGCAAGGACCTCGATCAGCTGGCCACCCCGGGCCGCGGACGCGTGCACCCGCAGTACGTGGCCCGCCTCCTCGACGAGCTGGCCGACGACGACGTGGTGTTCCTGCCCGACGTCGGCTCCCCCGTGATCTGGGCCTCCCGGTACCTGACGATGAACGGGCGCCGCCGGATCATCGGCTCCCTGTCCCACGGCTCCATGGCCAACGCGGTCACCCAGGCGGTCGGCGCCCAGGCGGTCGACCCCACCCGCCAGGTGGTGGCGATGGCCGGCGACGGCGGGCTGGCCATGATGCTCGGCGAGCTGCTGTCGTTCGTGCAGAACGGCCTGCCCGTGAAGACGCTCGTGTTCGACAACGACTCGCTGAACTTCGTGGAGCTCGAGATGATGGCCGCCGGGTTCGTCCCCTATGGGACGGGCCTGGAGAACCCGGACTTCGCGGCGATCGCGGAGGCGGTCGGCATCAAGGGCTTCCGCGCGGACCACACGACGGACCTGCCCGCGGTGATGCGCGAGTTCCTCGCCCACGACGGGCCGGCGCTGCTGGTGGTCAAGACCGAGCGTCAGGAGCTGACGATCCCGCCGAGCATCGAGTTCGAGCAGGCCAAGGGGTTCGCGCTCTACGCCATGCGCACCGTCCTCGACGGCAAGGGCACCAAGCTGCTCGACCTCGCCAAGGCGAACCTGCGCCAGCTCTTCTGACCTGCCGCGCACGACGACGCCCCGGACGCTGGCGGCGTCCGGGCCGTCGTCGTGGTGGGGCGGGGAGAGCCCAGCCCCGCCGGTAGGTCAGGCGCGGTGGGCGCCGCCCTCGGCGACGATCGGGTGCTCGGCCGTGCCGGCGACGCCCTGGGTGATCAGGCCGTCGGCGCGGTGCTCCCAGAAGTCCGCGTTGCGGATGCCGAGCGGGCGCGGGTCGAACTGCGGGTCGAGACCCTGGCGCTTCTGTGCGCGGTAGTCCTTGAGGGCCTTGAGGGCCGGGCCCTGCAGCACCAGGATGCCGAGGATGTTCAGCCAGGCCATGGAGCCCACGCCGATGTCGCCGAGGCCCCAGGCCGCACCCGTGGTGGCGACGGCGCCGTAGGCCACCGACACGAGGATCAGGGCCTGCAGGAAGCGCAGCGCGACGCGGCGGACCATGCCGTTGCGCAGGTTGCGCGTGAGGAACACGATGTTGACCTCGGCCATGTAGTAGTACGCCACGATCGTGGTGAAGGCGAAGAACGCCAGCGCCACGGCCACGAACGTGGGGCCGAAGCCGGAGAACACGGCGTCGAAGCCGGTCTGGACGAAGGCCGGGCCCTCGGAGGCCGTCGGCGAGACGATGCCCTCGAACAGCAGGCCGGAGCCGGACCCGTCCGAGTACACCCGGTAGGCGCCCGTGGAGATGATGATGAACGCGGTGGCCGAGCAGACGAAGAGCGTGTCGATGTACACGGCGAACGCCTGCACGAAGCCCTGCTTTGCCGGGTGCGAGACCTCGGCGGCCGCGGCGGCGTGCGGGCCCGTGCCCTGGCCGGCCTCGTTGGAGTAGACGCCGCGCTTCACGCCCCACTGGATGGCGAGGCCGAGGATCGCGCCGAACACGGCGTGCACGCCGAACGCGCTGGCGAAGATGGAGCCGAAGACCTCGGGGATCTGGTCGAAGTTCAGGAACAGCACGATCAGCGCGAGGATGATGTACAGCACGGCCATCACGGGCACCACGTAGACGGCGAACGTCGCGATGCGCTTCACGCCGCCCAGGACGATGAAGGCCAGCAGGATGACCATGGCCAGGGCCACGACCCAGGCGGGCACGGCCCACGCCTCGCCCACGGCCGCGGCCACGCCGTTGGCCTGCACGCCCGGCAGGAAGTAGCTGGTGGCGAAGACGGTGACGACGGCGAACAGGATCGCGTACACCTTGAACGCGGGGGCGGCGGCCGTGTGCTTGTAGGCCTTCTCGAAGTAGTACGCCGGGCCGCCGCGGTACTCGCCGGTGTCCGGGTCGCGCTCCTTGTAGATCTGGCCGAGCGTGGACTCGATGAAGGACGTGGCGGCGCCGAGCAGGGCCATGACCCACATCCAGAACACGGCACCGGGGCCGCCGAACGCGATGGCTGTGGCGACGCCGCCGATGTTGCCCATGCCGACGCGGCCGGCGAGCGACATCATGAGGGACTGGAGGGACGAGGTGCCGTCCGCGGAGTCCTGGCCCTCGCGGAGCTGCTTCACCATGTCCGGGATGTTCACGAACTGCAGGAACATGGTCCGGATGGTGAAGTAGAGGCCGACGATCAGGCAGAGCCAGATCAGGGCCGGGGACCAGATGACGTCGTTCACGGCGGTGATGAGATCTGCGAAGGACATGGGGTCTCCAGATCGGGGTGGGGATGGCCGGTGCGGTGCGAGCTCCGAGCGGCGGCCGCCGGCGGTCCCGGACGACTGGGGAGAAGGATACGCGCAAATGTGACCCGCGTCTCGCATCCAGCGTGGCGGATCGGGAATCCGGGCGCGCGGCCCGCGACGACAGCGGCCCCGGACATGCGAAAAGCCCCGGAACCACTGGGGTCCCGGGGCTTGCCCGCGGAGGATGGGGGATTTGAACCCCCGAGGGCTGTTAACCCAACACGCGTTCCAGGCGTGCGCCATAGGCCGCTAGGCGAATCCTCCTTGGTGCGCCCTCATGCGGCGGACCGCGCGAGGGCAGGCTCCATCATAACCAGATCGTCCTGGGCCGCGCCAATCCCCCGCGGGAGGCGAGGGCCCGGTCCGGGTCTCGCCGCGGCCCGAATCGCCCCGCCCACCGCCGCCCTGGTAGAGTCGTGGGCGGCCCCTCACGTGGTGTCATCTCGCTGAACTCCCCCAGGACCGGAAGGTAGCAAGGGTAGGTGGGCTCTGGCAGGTGCGTGAGGGGTCTTCACTTTCCCCCAGGAGATCCCATGCCCGCCGGACGCTACGCCCCCTCCCCCACGGGAAGCCTGCACCTGGGCAACCTGCGCACCGCGCTCGTCGCGTGGCTCGCGGCGCGCGCCACGGACCGCGCCTTCCTGCTGCGGGTCGAGGACCTGGACCGCGTTCGCTCCGGGGCCGAGGCCGGGCAGCGGGCGGACCTGGCCGCCGTCGGGCTGGACTGGGACGCCGAGCCGGTGCGCCAGTCCGAGCGCACCGCCCTGTACGACGCCGCCGTGGCCGCCCTGCGCGCCGCGCACGGCGCGGACGCGGTCTACGAGTGCTTCTGCTCGCGCAAGGACATCGCCGAGGCGACGTCGGCCCCGCACCCGAGGCCCGACGACGGTGCCCCCGCCTCCGGCGGCACCGTGCCGCTGCGTCCGCCCGGCTTCTATCCGGGCACCTGCCGCGGCCTGACCGAGGCCGAGCGGGCCGAGCGACGGCGGGTGCGCCCCGCCGCCCTGCGGATCGATGCGGCGAAGGTCGCGGGCCTGCCGGCGGGCGAGATCCCGCGCGCCACCGCCGTGGACGTGCTGCACGGCGAGGTCACGGGCCTGGTCGACGACCTGGTGCTGCGCCGGAACGACGGGGCGTACGCGTACAACCTGGCCGTCGTCGTGGACGACCTGGCGCAGGGCGTGGACCAGGTGGTCCGCGGCGACGACCTGCTCGACTCGGCCCCGCGCCAGCGCTGGCTGGCCGAGGCGCTGTGCGCCGCGCGCGGGGAGCCGACGCCTGCGGTGGAGTACCTGCACGTGCCGCTCGTGCTGAACACGGAGGGGCGGCGGCTGGCCAAGCGGGACGGCGCCGTGACCCTCAAGGACCTCGCCGCGCAGGACCCGGCGTGGACCCCCGAGCGGGTGCGGGACCGGCTGCTGGAGTCCCTCGGCCTGCCCGCGGGACCGCTGGCGGCCGCCGTGCCCGCGTTCGACCCGGCCGCCCTGCCGCGTGATCCGTGGGTGTTCACCGGGCTCTGAGCGGGCCGGCGCCCTGGTCCGCCGCAGGCCCGGCCCCGGTCAGAGGACCTGGGCGGCCTGGTCGAAGTCGAGGCGGCCCTGGCGGGGCTGCTGCGCCTTCTCGTCGTCCGCGGCGGCGTGGCCCACGTTGATCACCAGGAGGGACTTCCACGCACGGTCCGCATGGAACTCGGCGTCCACGGCGGCGGCGTCGAACCCGGCCATGGGACCGATCTCGAGCCCGTGCGCGCGCAGGGCGACGAGCAGGTAGCCCACCTGGATGAGCGCGTTCGTGCGGCCCATCCCCTCGCGCATGCCCGGCTTGCCCTCGGCATCCTCCTCGAAGCCCTCCCGGAACGGGGCGAGGTGGCCCATGTGGCGGTGCCAGTCGAGGTCGTAGGAGGCGATCAGCGTGAGCGGGGCGCGCTCCGTCTTCTCCCGGTTGAACTCGATCATGAGCGGGGCCAGGCGGGCGCGGGCCTCGGGGCTGTCCACGACGTCGAGCCGCAGCGGCTGGTTGTTCATGGCGGTCGGCGCCCAGCGGAGGTCCGCGTAGGCCCGCTCGATCAGCGCGAGGTCGACGGGCTCGTCCGAGAAGAGCTGCGTCGTGTGGCGGTCCGCGAAGAGGCGGTCGATCTCGGCCTGGCTCAGCGGTCCCGCGTCCGGGGCCGGCTGCGTGGGGTGGATCGTGTCCTCGGCGTCGGTGTGCATGTGCGTGGTGGTCATGGGCCAGGGAACGGGCCGGCGGGCGTGCGCATTCCCCGGCTCCCTTAGCCCGTCCGCCCGCCGGATAGGCTTTCGAGGGTGAGCACCGCCCTGTATCGCCGCTACCGCCCGGACCGTTTCGAGGACGTGATCGGGCAGGACCATGTCACGGTCCCGCTGCGCACCGCACTGGCGAAGGACCGCGTGAACCACGCCTACCTCTTCTCCGGCCCGCGCGGCTGCGGCAAGACCACGTCCGCCCGCATCCTCGCGCGCTGCCTGAACTGCGCCCAGGGCCCCACGCCCACGCCGTGCGGCGAGTGCGACTCGTGCCGGGACCTGGCCACCGGCGGGCCGGGCTCGCTGGACGTGCTGGAGATCGACGCGGCCTCGCACGGCGGTGTGGAGGACGCCCGCGGCCTGCGCGAGCGGGCCACGTTCGCCCCGGTCCGGGATCGCTACAAGATCCTCATCATCGACGAGGCGCACATGGTCACCGCGGCGGGGTTCAACGCGCTGCTCAAGATCGTGGAGGAGCCGCCGGAGCACCTGAAGTTCATCTTCGCCACCACGGAGCCGGAGAAGGTCATCGGGACCATCCGCTCCCGCACCCATCACTACCCGTTCCGGCTCGTGCCGCCGGAGCCGCTCATCGCCTACCTCGAGCAGCTGTGCGCGGAGGAGGGCGTGTCCGTGGAGAAGGGCGTGCTGCCGCTCGTGGTGCGCGCCGGCACGGGCTCGGTGCGTGACACGCTCTCCGTGCTGGACCAGCTGATCGCGGGCGCCCAGGAGGGCCAGGTCTCGTACGAGCTCGCGGTGAGCCTGCTCGGCTTCACCCCGGAAGCCCTGCTGGACGACGTGATCGACGCCGTCGCCGCGGACGACACCCCCACCGTGTTCCGCGTGGTGGACCGCGTGGTGCAGTCCGGCCAGGACCCGCGCCGCTTCGTCGAGGACCTGCTGGACCGCTTCCGCGACCTCGTGATCGCCCGTGCCCTGCCGGAGGAGGCCGGGGCGATCCTGCACGGCATGCCGGAGGACCAGGTGCGGCGTCTGTCGGCGCAGGCCGCGCAGCTCTCCCGCGCGGAGCTCTCCCGCCTCGCGGACATCACCAACCTCGCGCTGACGGACATGGTGGGGGCCACCAGTCCCCGCCTGCACCTCGAGCTGCTCATGGCGCGCCTGCTGCTGCCTGCCTCGGACGAGACGCACCGCGGCCTGGCCGCCCGCCTCGAGGCCCTCGAACGGCGCCTCGAGCTCGGTGGCGCCGCGCCCGTCGAGGACGGCGCCTCCGAGGGCACGACGACGCCGGCCCGGTCCGGCACGCCCGCCGCGGACGGCGGCGGATCGGCCGAGAACGCGGAGGGCTCCGGCACTCTGACCGGCGCCGCGCTCGCCCGGGCCGCCATGCGGCGGCCGGAGGAGCCCGCGCCGACCGCGTCCACCGCCCCGCCGGAGCGCTGGACGCCGCCTGCCCCGCAGTCCGTGGCAGAGGCGCCGGAGGGGGACGCCGCCGCCGGGGCCACGGGGTCCGAGCGTCCGCAGCAGGCGCCGCAGCCCAAGCGGCCCGAACCGGCTGAGGTCGGGGCCCCTTCCGGGGACACGCGCCGCCCGGAGGCCGGGAGCCGCCCCGAGCCTGAGGGCCGGCCCGAGCCTGAGGGCCGGCCCGAGCCCGAGGGCCGGTCCCAGGCCCAGGAGCGCACCGGTGCCGCGCCGGTCCCCGCCCACGGGCCGGAGGAGACGGCCGCGCCGTCGAGCCCCACGCCCGCCCCGGCGGCGAGCCAGGTGGAGATGATCCGCCGGGCCTGGCCGGACATCCTCACGGCCCTCGAGGACGCCTCACGCCTGGTGTGGATGCTGGTGAAGGACAACGCGAGCGTCGCGGGCTACGACGGCTCGTTGCTGACGATCGGCTTCCAGCAGGACGGGCCCCGCCAGTCGCTGCTCGGCCGGGGCGGCGACCGCGTGCTCGGCGAGGCCGTCCACCAGGTGCTCGGCATCCGCCCGCGGCTCGATCTGATCCTCGGTGGGGACGCGCCGACCGGGGACGCCCGCGCACAGTCCGGCGCTCGCCCGGCCGGCCCGGCGCGGACGGACCGGCCTGAGCGTCCGGCCCCGCAGCAGGGCCGGCCCGACCGACCGACGGCGCAGCCGAACCGGCCCGCTCCGGCACCGGGGCAGGCCCCGCGCGAGCCGGAGTCCTCCCGCCCCACCCCGCCGCGCTCCGCCGCACCCCCCACCGCGGAGGACGATCCGGCGCCGCCGGCCGTTCCGCCCCGGGCCACGCAGCAGCGTCAGACGCCGCAGCCGTCCCCCGCCTGGACGCCCGCGGCTCCCGCCACCTCCTGGGGGCCGACGCCGACGTCGTCGACGACGCCCGCCCCCGCCCCGCCGGCGGACGGCTGGGGCGGCCCGGACGGGGAGCCGCCCGCCTGGGAGGATGCTCCCCCGCCCGAGGAGGACCCGTGGGACTCGCTGCCCGCGTTCGACCCGGACGCGGAGCAGGACGACTCGGACGGCCCCGAGGGCTGGACCCCGCCGGCCCGCGACGCCGAGGAGCGGCCCGTCGGCGCCGCCGGCTGGGACGGCCCCGTGCCGTCGGTCGAGGACTGGGGGGCGCCGCCGCAGGCCGCGCCGGCCCCCGGCGGCGCCGCGCCGGACGCCGGCCAGGACTCCCCGGTCCGGCCCGACGCCCCGGCCCCTGGCGAGAGCGAGCCGAGCGCCGAGGAGGTCCGTCGGGCCTACGACCCGGGGCCGCTGGTCCGCGAGGAGGAGCACTCGATCCCCGTGTTCGCCCGACCCGAGGCGGAGCTGCGCGCGGAGTTCGCGAAGCGCTTCGGCGCGACCCGTCCCGCCGGCTTCGACGACGGCGCGGGCGCGGCCGCGGACGGTGACTCCGCCCGGCCTGCCACGCCGTCGCCCGCCCCGGACGACGACGCAGCGGCCACGGAGCGACGCGATCTCCACCCGGCCGCCTCGGGCGCCGGCCCGTCCTCGGACGAGGAGCGGCGCCCCACGGGCTCGCCCACGGCCGACGCGACCCCTGACCCGGGCGTGCCCGCCGACGACGCGGACGCCGCGCCACGCGCGGCTGCCGGCCCGACCGGTTCGGACTTCCCGGGTTCGGGCCATCCGGCGAGCATGTACCCGCGGCTCATGGAGCGGCTGCGGGCCGGTGGGCCCCTCGAGCCTCCGGTGAACGCGGGCTCGAGCGGCGGCGGCGGGACGGGCGGCGGCCCCGGCGCTCCCGGTGGCCCCGACCCGGACGCCTCGCCGGGCTCCCCCGCCGGGGGCCGGCCGAGCGCGGCCTCGCTCGGGGCGCGCCCCGCCGACGTCGAGCCCGCCGGGGGAGCCTCGGCGCTGCCGTCGTTGGACGCGCGGGCCGCGGCCATCCGCGCCGCCCGCGAGGCCGCCCAGGGCCGCGGCCCGGCCCGGCCCGCCGACACCGGCCCCGCCGCCCCGGCGACGTCCGGTGTGGGGTGGGAGGACGAGGTCGCCAGCGACGACGACGTCCCGCTCGAGGACTCGGGCCTCGTGGGCCGGGCCGTCGTCGAACGGGTGCTCGGCGGCCGTCTGCTCGAGGAACGCCCCAACGACGCCTGAGGCGAACGCGCCCGTACGCCGTCCGGGGCCGCGGGCATGATGGACGCGGCGCCGGACCACGGCGCCGCGTCGGGGCGCACGCCCCACGAGACGCACCATCGGACGAGGGGGACGGATGTACCAGGGCGCGGTGCAGGACCTGATCGACGAGCTCGGCCGCCTGCCGGGCATCGGGCCGAAGTCCGCCCAGCGCATCGCCTTCCACATGCTGGAGGCGGACCGGGAGGACATGCTGCGGCTCGCGGACGCCATCCGCACGGTCAAGGACAGGGTGCGGCTGTGCTCGGTCTGCTTCAACGTCTCCGAGGACGAGGTGTGCTCGCTCTGCCGGGATGAACGCCGGGACCGCTCCCAGATCTGCGTCGTCGAGGAGTCGCAGGACGTCATGGCCATGGAGCGCACCCGCGCCTTCCGGGGCCGCTACCACGTGCTCGGCGGGGCCATCAATCCGATCGCCGGCATCGGCCCCGAGCAGCTGCACGTCCGCGAGCTGCTCACCCGGCTGCAGGACGAGGCCGTGCAGGAGGTCATCCTCGCCACGGATCCCAACCTCGAGGGCGAGGCCACGGCCACCTACCTCGGCCGCCTCCTCGGCGCCACGGGCATCCGCGTCACGCGCCTGGCCTCCGGTCTGCCCGTCGGCGGGGACCTCGAGTACGCGGACGAGGTCACCCTCGGCCGCGCCTTCGAGGGACGTCGTCTGATCAGCGGCTGACACCGGCCGGCGTCGAGCAGGCCCCGCCCGACGCCGGCCCGGCTCAGGCCACGCGCGTGCCGGCGGGCAGCCGCCCGGCCGGGGTGTCCAGGCGACGGTGGCCCCACCAGCCCAGCCCGGCCACCAGCACACCCTGCATCGCCAGACCGAGCGGCCACACCGGCCAGGTGCCCTGCCGGTCCGGCACGCCGGTGCTGTCGAGACCGCGCAGCTCGCCGTCGAGGCACTCGACGTCCCGGACGGGGTCACGCTGGGTCCAGCGCAGCCCCACGGACAGCAGGTTGAGCGGCCCGGGATCCGCCCGGGTCCCGTCCTCGACGAGCCCGCCCTCCCAGGGGGAGGCATCCGCGAGGACGGCGTAGGGGTTCGCCGCGAGCAGCCATCCGCTGCGCCGCGGGTCGGGGATCGTCCGGGCGGTCACCGGGCCGACGCACCGGTCGGCGATCCCGTCGTACAGCTCCGGGTGCGCCGCCTCCCACTCGGCCCAGGCCTGCTCCGCCTCCTCCGGGGTCATCTTCTCGAGCTCCGCCTCGGTGAACGGCTCCGCCGTCATGGAGCCGAACTCGGCGTCGTTGGCCCGCACCTCGGTCTGCAGGAACTGCAGAGACAGCCCGAAGGCCACCAGGGTGCCGATCGTCAGCGCCGCCACGATCAGGTACGTCACCACGACGGCGAACAGCGTGCGCCCGGCGATCGCCGAGACGGCCACGCCGATCCCCGCGATCATGCCGAACTCCACGAGGATCAACACGAGCCCCACCAGCACGGCCCACGGGGACACGCGCCCCACCACGGCCGCGACCGCGAGCCACGGCAGCGCCGCCGCGAGGAACGCGGCGGAGGCGATCCACGCGGCCAGCCACTTGCCCGCCATCAGGTGCCCGGTCCGCAGCAGGGTGACCTGGGTGATGGCCAGGGTGCCGCCGGCACGGTCGCCCGAGATCGCGTTGGCCGCCAGGGCGGGCGAGACCAGCAGCGAGAGGGTGAGGACGAAGAGCAGGACGCCGTCGAAGAGCGTCCGCCCCAGGGCGCGCATCTGCTGCTCCGCCAGCTCCGGCTCCAGGCCGGACGCCTCCATCTCCGCCACGCCCAGGCCGCGCAGCCCGAGGGCGCCGAGGGTCACCGCCCCCACCACCACGAAGAAGACGCCCAACAGCACGTACCAGCCGCGCGAGCGCAGCCGCTGACGCAGTTCCATGCCCACCACGGTGGCCACGGCCTGGGCCGCGCCGAGGCGTCCCCCCGGCTGCGGCTCCGGCGGGCGGCGGTCGTGGATCGAGGTCGCGACGGCGGTGCTCACGGCCGGTCTCCTTCGGTGCGGGGGCCCTCCAGATGGAGGCCCAGGTAGGCGTTCTCGAGGCGGGAGCCCTCCGGGGCGAAGTGGCTGACGAGCACACCCTCGCGCACGAGGTCCGCGAGCAGCGCGGCCGCGGCGGCCTCACCCCGCAGCTGCACCACGACGCCGTCCCGGCGCTGGCCCGCGCCGGCGCCGGTGGCCGCGGTGACGGCGAGGCCGCGGGTCTCGAGGGCGCGGACGAGGGTGTCCCGGGCCGACGGGTCGGGCCCTGCGATCCGGTAGGGGCGGGCGAGGTCGTCGGCGGCGCGGAACTCCTGGGTGGCCACCGTGGCGCCCTCACGGAGGAACACGGCGCGATCGGACATCTCCTCGAGCTCGGCGAGCACGTGGGAGGAGACGAGCACAGCGGTGCCGGCTGCGGCCATGGCGCGCAGGTCGTCCCGCAGCCGGATGCGGGCGGCCGGGTCGAGGCCGTTGGCGGGTTCGTCCAGGAGCAGGACGGAGGGCCGGTGCACGGTGGCCCGAGCCAGGGACAGGCGCTGCTGCTGGCCGCGGGAGAGCACGCGGGCGGGCCGGTGGGCGAACTCCGTGAGCTCGACCCACGCGAGCTGCTCGTCCGCGCGCGCCGACGCCTCCGCCTTCCCCATGCCGTAGAGCCGGCCCAGGCTGGCGAGGATGTCGTGGCAGGTCAGCTCCTCCCACACGCCCAGGGTGTCGGGCATCCAGCCGAGCCGCCGCCGGGCCTCGACGGGCTCGCGTACCGCGTCCACCCCGGCCACGGACACGGCGCCGGCGTCCGGGCGCAGCAGGGTGGCCAGGATCAGCAGGAGCGTGGTCTTGCCCGAGCCGTTCGGGCCGACGAGGGCCGTCACGGAGCCGGCGGGCACGGTGAGGGAGACGTCCCGCACCGCATGGACGGCGCCGAACGAGCGGGCGAGGCCGTGGGCCACGATCCCGTCGTGGGCGGCCGCTCCCAGGACGGGTGAGGCGGGCGGGGGTGCTGGAGCGGTCATGGCCCCATCCTTGCCGGGCCGTGCTCGGACGCGGATCCACCCGGGGGATGATCTCGGCGCCGATCCCAGCCCGACCGGGGTCGCAGGCGGGGCCGCGGGCGCCGTCGTCCTGGCCGGCCGCGGGCGCCGGGTCCAGCATCCGGAACAGGGGTTCACCTGGCGGACCCGCGCGGGTGCGCGCCCCTAGACTTGGCCCGAACCGACCCTCGACCCCGTCCGGAGCGACCCATGAGTCTCATCGTCCAGAAGTTCGGCGGCTCCTCCGTGGCCGACGCCGCCGGCATCCAGCGCGTGGCCCGCCGCGTCGCGGACACGGTCCGGGCCGGGAACCGCGTGTGCGTCGTGGTCTCGGCCATGGGCGACACCACGGACGAGCTGCTCGACCTCGCCGCCGAGCTCACGCAGGACGCGCCCGCGCGCGAGATGGACATCCTGCTCTCGGCCGGCGAGCGCATCTCCATGTCCCTGCTGGCGATGGCGATCCACGCCGAGGGCGTCGAGGCCCGCTCCTACACCGGCTCCCAGGCCGGCATGCTGACGGACACCTCGTACGGCCGGGCCCGGATCGTCAAGGTCAACCCCCACCGCGTGCAGGAGGCCCTCGACGCCGGCCGCGTGGCCATCGTGGCCGGGTTCCAGGGCATGAGCCCCGAGTCCAAGGACATCACCACCATGGGCCGCGGCGGCTCGGACACCACGGCCGTCGCCCTCGCCGCCGCGCTCGGCGCGGACGTGTGCGAGATCTACACGGACGTGGACGGCGTCTACTCGGCGGACCCGCGCGTCGTGCCGACCGCCCGCAAGCTCACCGAGCTCTCCTCCGAGGAGACCCTCGAGATGGCGGCCTCCGGATCCAAGGTGCTGCACCTGCGCTCCGTGGAGTACGCGCGCCGCTTCGGCGTGCCGCTGCACGTGCGCTCCTCCTTCTCCGACCACGAGGGCACTTGGATCATGCCCGACCCGAACGACACCATCACCCTTCAGGAAGGCGCTCCCATGGAACAGCCCATCGTCTCCGGCGTCGCCCACGACCGCTCCGAGGGCAAGGTCACGATCGTCGGCGTCCCCGACGTGCCCGGCAAGGCCGCCGAGATCTTCCGCGTGATCGCCGTGTCCAACGTGAACATCGACATGATCGTGCAGAACATCTCCCGCGAGGGCTCGGGTCGCACGGACATCTCCTTCACCCTGCCGATCGTGGAGGGCAAGGACGCCATGGCCGCCCTGCGCGCCGCCCAGGACCGGATCGGCTTCCAGGACATCGTCTCGGACCCGGAGATCGGCAAGCTCTCGCTGATCGGCGCGGGCATGCGCTCCAACCCGGGCGTCTCCGCCACCTTCTTCAAGGCCCTCGCCGACGCCGGCGTGAACGTGGACCTCATCTCCACCTCGGAGATCCGCATCTCCGTGGTCACCGCCGAGAGCAAGCTCGACGACGCCGTCCGCGCCGTGCACGCCGCCTTCGGCCTCGACGCCGAGGAGGAGGCCACGGTCTACGGCGGCACCGGCCGCTGACGCCGCATCCGCCGCTGCCCCACCGCCCGGGCGACTTTCGAACGTGAAATGGGGCGAATGGACGCTTTCGAACGTGAGATAGGGCCTATCCCACGTTCGAAAGCGAGGGGGCCGG
>NZ_JXSP01000023.1:0-6396 GCF_000946635.1 Micrococcus sp. MS-ASIII-49 | reverse complement strand
GGGGCCGGCGTCGTGCGGGCGGTTCCTCCCGTTCCGTCAGCGAGGACGGAGGGGGTCGGCGGTCACGGGACCTGGACGGTCACGTCGGTCGTGATGCCCGCGTCCCAGGTGACGAGGCCCTTCCAGGTGCCCGAGGTCAGGCCCGACCAGGAGAGGGTCGCCTCGGTGGCCTTGCCCGAGGTCACGGGCACCGGGTTCGGGGAGACGGTCAGGTTGCCCGCGTCCTCGCGCAGCTTCAGCGTCTCGAGGGTGCCGGTGTCCTTGCCGCCGTTGGCCGCGTACAGGTGGCCGACCACGGTATAGGCGCCCGGGGTGGGGTTCACGATCGTCAGCGTCTCGGACTCGTCCGCGGTCGCCCGGGAGAGCTGCTTGCCCTCGGGGGTGATCACGTACAGGTCCCAGTCGGCGCCGGCGGCGCCCGCGTTGATCGAGGCCACCAGGGACTTGGTGCCCTCCTCCACGGTCACCGTGGACACGGCCAGTGCGCTGGACTCGAGCGAGTTGCTCGCGATGGCGGCGGCCACGGTGGAGTCCACCTTGCCCAGGCCCAGGACCTGCGGGGTCAGCTCACCGGTCACGCCGGGGGTGATCTCCACGTCGGCGGAGCCGGTGGCGCCGGAGCCCTCGCCGGCGGAGGTGACGGTCGCGGACTTCGCCTTGACGGTGACCGGGGAGGTCACCTCCGGGACGGCCTTGCCCTTGGCGGTGGTCCAGGACATGGAGCCGTGGGTCCAGGTGTTCACCGCGGCGTCGGTGCGGGTGACGGTCAGCTCGACGTCGGCGGACTGGCCGGCCTTCAGGTCCAGCACGGCCGGGGAGGCGGTCACCTCGAAGCCGGGCACGTTCGCAGAGAACCGCCAGCGGCCGTTCTCCAGGGCGGTCACGGTGCGGGTCACGGTGGCCGAGCCGACGACGTCGGGGATCGCCAGGGACGGGACGTTCACGTCACGGCCGGCGATGTCGCCGCGCAGCAGCGCGTCCCACTGCTCCTTGCCGGAGTCGTAGACCAGGCCCGGACGGGCGGCGGCGGCCGGATCGGCGGAGCCGGCACCCGTGGCGAAGTTGTCCGTGTTCACGGTGCCGTCGGCGTTGTACACGTCGCCGGCGGTGGTCATGAGGGCGGACTTCACGGCCATCGGGGACCAGGCCGGGTACTTGCCGATCAGCAGCGTGGCCATGCCGGCCAGGTTCGGCGAGGCCATGGACGTGCCGGACATCAGGCCGAACGTGTTGCCGTGGTAGTCGGGGTCCAGCGGGGAGACGCCGGCGATCACGTTCACACCGGGGGCGGCGAGGTCGGGCTTCAGGAGCTCCTGGTTCACGGCGTTGGCCGGGCCGCGGGAGGAGAAGCCGGCGATCTGGGGCAGCGGGTCCTCCGGCAGGCCGGTGGTGTCGCCCGGGACGATCGTGGCGGTGAGGTCGGAGGACTTCACCTTCTCGATCACGCCGTTGTCGTTCATGTGCACGGTCGGCACCGCGTGGATGTCCGCGTCCAGCGAGCCGGACGGGGTGTTCACGAGGATCATGCCGACGCCGCCGGCCTCCTCCACCACCTGCGACTTCTCGGTGCGGGCGTTCCCGCCGCGCTCGCAGAGCACGATCTTGCCGGCGGCCTCCTCGGTGAGCCCGCCGGGCAGGCAGAGACGCGCGGCCTCAGCGTCGCCGGCGGCGACCTCGGACGCGTGGATGACCTCGGCCGGGCCCACGCCGGTGCGGGCCGAGGAGGCGCCCCGGAGCTGCGTGCCGTCGGAGAACTGCACGGTGGCGGTGAGCTCGTTGGAGAACGTCTCCGCGGCCACGGTGGTCAGCCACGGGGAGCCGTGGTTCACGGTGTTCGGGCCGGGGCCGGAGTTGCCGCCGGAGGCGGCCACGAAGATGCCGGCCTCGGCGGCGGACTTGAAGGCCATGGCCACCGGGTCCACGATCGAGGTGTTGGAGCCGGAGATCGAGTAGTTCAGCACGTCCACGTTGTTCTCGATGGCCTGCTCGATGGCGGCCACGGAGGCGGAGGTGTAGCAGCCGCCGGTGTTCGGGTCGGTGTCCTCCCAGCAGATCTTGTAGGAGATCAGGTGGGCGGCCGGGGCCACGCCCGCGCCCTCGCCGAAGGAGTCGCCGTCGATGGTCTGCTCCACCCCGGTGTTGCCGAGGATGGTGGTGGCCACGTGGGTGCCGTGGGAGAACACGCCCAGCGGGGAGATGCGCTCCTCCGGGGCCCGCTCGTCCACCGGGACGAAGCGCTCGAAGTCGTCGGAGAAGGCGTAGGCGCCGATCAGCTTGGAGTCGCACGACGACGCCGGGAAGTCCGGGCCGGTCTCGCACTCGGCCGTGGCGGTGGTGCCGTCCGCCTTGAGCACGGCGATCTGGCCGTCCGCGGTGCGGTACGGCACGCCGACCTTGGCCTTGCCCTTGAGCGGCTGGACGGGCTGACCGTCGATGAACGGGTTGTCCGGGTGGATGCCGGAGTCGATGACGCCGACCACCACGCCCTTGCCCGCGTTCTCGGCCTTGCCGTACACGGACTTCCAGGTGCCCTTCTTGCCGGGCAGGCCGAGGAATTCGGTGGAGCTGTAGTCCGGGGCCACCTGCTCGTCCGGTGCGACGCCGAGCACGGCCGGGTCCTTCGCGATCGCCTGGGCCTCCTCGGCGGTCAGCTCGGCGACGAACGCGTTCACGGCGCGCTGGAAGGAGATCTCGGCCTTGGCGCCGTGGGTCTTCGCGACCTTCGCCTGCTGGCGCTGGAGCTTGGCCTCGTAGTTCTTCACGCGCGGGTGCGAGGGGTCGAACTTCGCCTTCGGGGCGGCGCCCGGAACGGCGCCGGCCTCGGGGGCGGTCACCGACGGCTGGTCCTTCAGGACCACGAAGTAGCGGCCGTCCTCGAACTGCTGCTGGACCTGCACCTCGCCCTGCGGGCTGGAGACGGTGCTGCCGTCGGGCAGTTCGACGGCGGTGGCCGACACCGCGAGCGCGGGAGCGGCCACGAGGCTCGCGCCGGCGACGGCCGCGGCCAGGGCCCGACGGCGTCGGGCAGGGGTGGGGTTCTGAGGCATTGCCTCCGCCTTTCTCATCAAGGTCCGCCCAGCTCTCACCCGTGGCACGCCGGCGGGGATGGCGCCGGGGGACGGGGAGATCGACGCCCATGTGATGAGCGCCACAGCGAGACATGTGCAATCTACCGTCCGGTAGGGCGTTTGACCAGATCTTTGCCAGGCAACGTCCAGGACCGTCGAATAAGGACCGCCGGAGCACACTCCCCGCGTCGGCGTCGCGGAGCCGCTCGCTCATGAGGGGCGCCACGGGGGAGGATGGTGGGGTCATGCCCGAGCCACGCACCGCCCCCGCGCCCCCGCCTACCGCCGTCGTCACCCTGCCCGCCGACGTGTGGCGGGCCCACGCGCGGGCACACCGCGAGCGCATCGCCCGACGCACGGACCCGCTGGTGGCCCTGCGGATGCGCGGCCAGAAGCACCCGGTGCAGGACTTCCTCTTCGGCTACTACACGCACTCCCCCGCCGCACTGCAGCGCTGGCACCCCGGGCCGGGGGTCCTCCTCGCGGACGACGACGGCGCCGCGGCCCGCGCCGAGGCGGCCGAGCTGGGCACGACCCCCCGGGGCGAGTGGAAGCACTACCGGCGCGTCGAGGCCGGCGAGGTAGCAGGCGCCGTCGTCGACGGCCGCCCGGTGGGCGGCTGGCTGGTGGACGCGGCGGCGGTGCTGGCCGACCGCGCGTCGGGGGTGGCGTTCACGCGGGACCTGCTCGCGCGCACGGCGGAGCGGGCGCCACGCCTGGGCTGCTTCGGGCTGCACGAGTGGGCGATGGCGTACCGCTCGGACGTGCACGGGGTGCGGCACTCCCAGCTGCCGCTGCGGCTCGGGGCCGGGGGGACGGACGCGGTGGTGGAGGGCTCGCGGATCCGGTGCACGCACTTCGACGCGTTCCGGTTCTTCGCACCCGAGGCGCGCGACCGCAACGAGGGCGACGACGGCGTCCTGCCCACGCGCGCCGGGATGCGGGAGATGGAGCAGCCCGGCTGCCTGCACGCGGGGATGGACCTGTACAAGTGGGCGTACAAGCTGGTGCCGGTGGTCGACTCGGACCTGCTCGCGGACTGCTTCGACCTCGCGTGGGACATCCGCCGGCTGGACATGGAGGCCTCGCCGTACGACCTGACCGGAGTGGACGACCTCGCCGACGGGCGCGGCGGCTACGCGGCCGTGCGGATCGAGGAGCCGGCCGGGCGTGCCGAGTACGCGCGGCGACAGCGCGAGTTCGCCGCGCGGGGCCAGTCGCTGCGGGTGCGGCTGCTGGCGGTGCTGGACGCAGCCGCGGGGGCGGCCCCCGGGACCGGGCCGGACGCCGAGTGGACTTCCAGCGCACGTCCATGATTAGGATGGCCGCTCTACAGGCTGTGAGGCGCATCACTCGCGTCATCCGGTGACCGCCCCGGCCCTCTCCGCACCGAACGACTCGAGGACCTGACGTGACCAGAACCGTTCCAGCTCGCCGCCGCACCACGCTCGCCGCCGCCGTCGCGGCCGTCTCGCTCGCCGTCGCGGCCGCCGCCCCCGCGCTCTCCGCGCCCGGCAACGGCAACGGCAACGGGTCCGCATCGCAGGGTCAGGCCCGCTCCAACGACCTCTCCGCCACGCGGGGCAACAAGGTCAACGACGCCGCCGCGCTCGCGCCGCACCTCGTGGGCCAGACGCTGGACTGGGAGGCCTGCGACTTCGGCAGCGAGAGCCTCAACGCCCGGTTCAGCGCGATCCCCGGCACCGCGTGCGCCGACGTCACGGTGCCCCGCGACTGGAAGAACCCCGAGGACGGCCACACCATCACCCTGCGCGTGGCCAAGACCGAAACCTCGAAGGGCAACCCGGAGCGCCAGGGCATCGCGCTGGTCAACCCCGGCGGCCCGGGCGGCTCCGGCCTGCCCTGGGGGCCCGCCATGGCCGAGCGCGCCCCGGAGCTCGCCGAGCAGTACGACTTCATCGGCTTCGACCCCCGCGGCGTGGGCCAGTCCACCGCCCTGGAGTGCACCTACACGCCGAACCCCGAGCACGACGTGTGGCAGGACACGAAGGCCCAGGTCGACGCGTGCCTCGAGAACGAGCTCACCCCGTACATCACCACCGAGCAGACCGTGTACGACATGGACTTCATCCGCGCCGTCCTGGGCGAGGAGAAGACCTCCTACATCGGCTACTCGTACGGCACCTGGCTGGGCAGCTGGTACCAGCGCGTCTTCCCCCAGCACACGCACCGGTTCCTGCTGGACTCCGCCGTGGACATCTCCCGCGACGGGCTCCAGACCACCTGGGACCTGCAGCCGCGCTCCCGCGACCGCCAGTTCCAGGACGCGATGCTCCCCTACGTGGCCCGGCACGACGAGATCTTCGACCTCGGGGACGACCCGATGCAGATCCGGGAGCGCTGGGAGGACGTGGGCGGCACCCGCACCCAGCTCGGCATGATCGTCGCCGGCTCGTTCCTGCTGCCGGCCATGTACGACACGTCCCAGTACCTCGACGCCGGGTCCGTCATCGCCGCCTACATCCGCATCATGGAGTCCGAGGCCGCGGCCACGGACCCCGCGGGGCAGCGCACCCAGATCGAGCGCATCCTGGCCGAGGCCCGTGCGTCGCTGCCGGCCGAGGAGCGCGACTCCTTCGACCGCTTCGCCGCCCGCGGCCTGGAGACCGTGGGCGAGCGCGAGCAGCTCGTCGCCGCCACCCAGGCCGGTGACGCCGTCACCTTCGAGGGCGCGTTCTCGGCGATCCGCTGCCAGGACGGCCAGTGGAACACCTCGCAGGGATACTGGACCTCGTGGGTGGACGACCTCGGCCGCAAGGCCCCGTGGATCGGTGTGCTGATGGGCCCGTCGGAGTGCATGTACTGGCCCGCCCAGACCTCCATGCCCGCCCAGCCCGGTGGCAAGGGCGCCCCGAACACCGTGATCGTGCAGTCCGAGCTGGACGCGGCGACCCCGTACGAGGGCGGCCACCGCGCCGCCGGCGTGCTGCGCAACACGTCCCTGATCTCCGTGGACAACGAGGGCACCCACGGCCTGTTCCCGTACCGCACCGAGTGCGTGGACGCGCCCATCCGTGACTACTTCCTGACCGGCGCCCAGCCGGCCGAGAAGTCGCTGTGCGACGCCGTCCCGCTGCCGCTCGAGACCCAGCCGGTCCAGGTGGCCGGGACCCCGACGCACAAGGGCGACATCAAGATCTCGATGCGCACCGACGCCGTGCGCGAGGCCAACCGGATCACCCACGACGCGATCGAGCGTCAGCTGATCGACTCCCGCGCGGTGACCCCGGACGTCGAGGCCTTCCTGGAGGACTGACGGCCCGGGCACCCGGAACCCGGCTCGCCCCCGACGGCCCGGCGACTCCCC
>NZ_JXSP01000022.1:0-1335 GCF_000946635.1 Micrococcus sp. MS-ASIII-49 | reverse complement strand
CCGCGGAGACGCCGGGCCGTCGTCATGCCCGGGGCGGCCCTGCAACGCTGGTTGGGTTGTCGCGGGTGCCGCCGCCCCACACCCCCGATAACTCAACCCGCGATGGGCAGCCGGAGGGGTGGCGTCGACGCCGAGGCCGATAGCCTCGCGCCATGATCCTGCACATCACCCTCCCGGAGGACTGGGCCGCCGCGCGTCGCACCGGCCGCTACACGGCGTCGACGCGCGGCGCCTCGATCGACGACGTCGGCTTCCTCCACGCCTCCGACGACGCCGCCCAGGTAGGAGTCGTCGGCGCGGCGATCTACCCGGACCGGCCGGACGCGTTCGTCTGCGGCCTGGACGAGGACGAACTGGCGGGGGCCGGCCTGCGGGTGCGGCGCGAGCCGGGAGACCCCTCCGATCCCCACTCGGCCGAGTTCCCGCACGTCTATCCGGGCGGGGCCGCCTCCGGGCACATCCCGTGCTCGATGCTCACCCCCGTGACCGACCCACGGGCGGACGCCCGCGTGCACCGCGAAGACTCGGCCGAGGCCGCTGCGCTGCTCGACGCCGGGTGGAGCGTGCGATCCCGCTCCTGGGGCGCGCGCCTCCACCTCGACGACGACGCCGACCTGGCGCCCTACCGTGGCCACATCGCGGCGGCCGAAGCGCGGGGAATCGAGGTGCGGAGACTGACCGCCGTCGACCTGCCTGCCCTGCGCGCCCTCGACGAGGAAGCGGCTCCCCGATTCCCGCACACCGACGGCTCCCGTCACGAGCCGCTGCCGGACGACCTCGAGGCCCGACTGTCCACCCCAGAGGGGCTCGCCGTGGGGGCCTTCGAGGGAGGCGTGCTCATCGGATTCACCCTGACGTTCCGCTCCCCTGCCCGGTGGGAGGTCGACCGCACCGCGGTCGCGGCCGAGCACGAGAACCGTGGCGTGGCGAAGGCCGTCAAGGCGGCGACCGTCCTGGCGACCCATGCCCGCGGTGGGCGCGAGTGGGGAACCGGCGGCGCCGAGTCCAACGCGGCGTCCCTGCGGATGAACGCGGCCCTCGGGTTCCGTCTCGAGCCTGCCTGGCTCGGGCTGACCCCGCCCACGACGTGGGAGGAGTTCGCGCGGGCCCCGGCGTCAAGCTCCCTTGACGACAAGGTCACTTGACTGTCAAGCTTGCTTCACAACGTCCGGTCGGACGGCCCCCACAGAGCCTCCGAGGCGGGCCGGGCCACCGGCCCAGGGCATCGACCACAGGAGGGCCCCATGACCACGAACCACTCCCGCCACACCACCGCCGCCGCGGACGGCCCGGGCACCCGGTACCCGGTCCGCCCCGACGGCCCGGCGACTCCCC
>NZ_JXSP01000021.1:0-7582 GCF_000946635.1 Micrococcus sp. MS-ASIII-49 | reverse complement strand
CCGCGGAGACGCCGGGCCGTCGTGGGGTCGGCTCAGCCGTCGAGGATGCAGAACTCGTTGCCCTCGGGGTCGGCGAGGACGGCCCAGCCGAGGTCGACGCGGCGGTCGTCGACCATCGCGGCGCCGAGGGCGAGCGCCCGCTCGATCTCGGCGTCGCGCGTCGAGCCGGCGGCCGCGCGCAGGTCCATGTGGGCGCGGTTCTTCACGCGCTTGGCGTCCGGGACGCGGAAGAAGAGGACGACCTGCCCGTCAGGGCCGACGAGTGAGCACTCGTCCGACCCCGGGCGGTAGAGGTGAGGCTCGTCGACCTCCCAGCCGAGCAGCGCGCGCCAGAACTCGGCGATGGCGTGGGGGTCCAGCGCGTCCCACGTGGTGTGAGAGAGACGGAGGGACATGGCGGCTCCTCAGGAACGGGCCGGGGCGAGCGGGGACGACTCCACGCGAGCCAAGGGCGCGGCACCCCGGGCAAGGCGGGTTGACTTGTCACGGGTATTCACCGCCCAGACCCGCGACAAGTCAACCCGCGTTGGCCGGACGGGCGGACGGACGGCGGAGGGCCGGGTCACCCGCGGATGTGTCGCATCACGAGCCGCGGGATCGCGCTGCGCGGGCTGATGCTGCACCACGCGACGGGCTCGCCGTCCGAGTACCGACGACGCCGGGCGCAGGCTCCCCCGCAGCGAGCGCCCGCATGGTGTCCTCGCGGGGGTCGCCGGGCGCGTGCCTCTGCGGCGCTGAGAGCCGGGGGGACAGGCACCAGCAGTGCGTGGCGCGGCGGTTCGGGTTGACGACGTGCGCGAAGTCGTCGAAGCGGTCGGCGGTGAGCGGGTGCACCTCGAAGGCCATGCGGCCAGCATCGTGGGCGGCGGTGGAGGCGTCCACGGCGAGGCCCAGCTCCGCCGCCGCCCTGTCGGGCCACCGTCAAGCAGACTTGACGTCAAACTCTCTTTACTGTCAAGCTTGCTTCACACGACGGGGACAAACCCCGGCCCCGCCCCGGAGGGACCGCCATGGCCACCACGCCGCACACCACCACCGACCTCGCCCGCGACCGCCGCCCCCGCTGGGGCCGCTCCGCCCGTCTGGGCGGCGGGTCCGGGCGACTGATCCTCGTCAGCCTCGTGGCCGGCGTCGTCATCGCCCTGCTGATCGGGGCCGCGTCCTACGGTCTGGCCTCGAGCCAGGGCGACGCCGGTCCCCGCTTCCCGGCGGTCACGGGCGCGGTCATGGCGGCGTCGGCGCTCCCGGTCGGCATCACCCTCGCCTGGCTGTTCCTCGTGGACCGCACCACCGTCCGCGGGGCCATCCGAGACACCGAGGAGACCATCGAGGGCCGGTGGCTCGAGAAGGCGCAGTCCGCCGCGTTCGGCGACCTGCTCGTGGTGCTGGGCCTGGGCACGTTCGTCATTGCCATGACCGGATGGCAGGCCGACCTGCCGCTCGTGGGCGCCGGGCTGCTCCTCTTCGCGGGCGCCTCGGTGGCCGTCCGCTACGCGCTCCAGAAGCGCCGGGGCTGAGCCGTGGAGAACACCATCCCCGACGAGCGTGCCCGCCTCGGCTGGTCGCAGCAGCGGCTCGCCGACGAGCTCGGCGTCTCCCGGCAGACCGTCATCTCTCTCGAGAAGGGCCGCTACGACCCCTCGCTCCCCCTCGCCTTCCGCCTGGCGGCCGTGTTCGGGCGGCGGATCGAGGACCTGTTCACCCCGGACGGCAACGCGGGTTGAGTTGTCGCGGGTCCGGGCGCCCAGCACCCGTGACAAGTCAACCCGCGTTGAGCCCGGGGCGGCGTGGGGCGTGAGAGGCTGGGGCCATGGATCGAGAGCTGCGCACCCCTCCGGAGCTGGAGGGCGTGGACTGGCACGACGACGCCCCGCGTCGCCCCCGCCCGATCGTCACCCTGGTGGCGTGGATCGCCATCCTGGGTCTGGTCCTCAGCGTGGGCGCCGGGATCTTCTCCGCCTTCTGACGCGTCACCGCCGGCCGACGCGCCGCCCCGGCCTCAGCGCACGTCGCCGTTAACGTAGCGCCAGATCCCGTCCTCACGGCGGAACCGGCTGACCTCATGGAGTCGGAACCGCCCCTCGGCCCCCGTGCCGACGGCCACGAACTCCACGGTCCCGGCGTCCTGGAACGGCCCGCCGTCCCGCACGTCCAGCACCGCCAGGCGGGTGAACCGCGGCGCCGGTTCCCCCGCGGCCGGCAGCAGCTCGGCCGCGGTGGGTCGATGCTCGGGGGCCCAGGTCGCGGCGAGGTAGTCGGCCATCGCCCGGACCTCTGCCGGCCCGGCCTCGCCCAGCCGCGCGAACGCCGTGTACCGGGAGCGCATGAGCGCCTCGGCGGTGGGCGCGGTCAGGGCGCCGTCCCGGGCGAAACGCGCCTGCAGGCGACCGCAGCACGCCGCGAGCCCGGCTCCGGACCCGCAGGGGCAGGGCTCGGGACGGGTCACCGGCGCGGGCGTCCGGTCGCGCGACGCCGGGCGGACCGGGCCGTGATGCGGCGCACTCCCGTCAGCACGACGCCGGCCGCCGCGGCGAGCAGCGCGGGGCCGAGCGGGCTGATCGGCCGACGTCGGCCGAGCGGGGACACACGGGTCTGCTGAGGTCTCATGCCGCCAGGCTACGCCGGGCCGGCTGCCGCGTGCCGCCCCCATCACACCCCCGATTCCGCGTCCGGGCGGCCGAGTAGACTGGCCGGGCAAGCACGCGGAGCGCCCCGGGCCGGGCGTGAGACGGCATCTACACCGTCCTGCTCCGCGGCATCGTCCCGCACCCAGGAGCGTGTTCATGCCCATCATCGTCGTCGACGTCATGCCCAAGCCCGAGATCCTCGATCCGCAGGGCAAGGCGATCAACGGGGCCCTGCCCCGCCTCGGCTTCACCGAGTTCAGCCAGGTCCGCCAGGGCAAGCGCTTCGAGCTCACCGTGGAGGGCGAGGTCACCGACGAGATCCTCGCCCAGGCGCGCACGGCCGCCGAGGAGATGCTGTCCAACCCCGTCATCGAGGACGTCGTGAACGTGGCCGTCCTGGACGAGGCCGAGGGCGCCCGATGACCGAGCTCCCCCTCATCGGCGACTACTCGACGCCGACGACGCCGCTCAGCGGCGCGCGCATCGGCGTCATCACCTTCCCCGGCACCCTGGACGACGTGGACGCGCTGCGCGCCGTCCGCCTCGCCGGCGCCGAGCCCGTCTCCCTGTGGCACGCCGACGCGGACCCGCAGCGGACGCTCGCCGGCGTGGACGCCGTCGTGATCCCGGGCGGCTTCTCCTACGGCGACTACCTGCGCGCCGGCGCGATCGCGCGCTTCGCCCCCATGATGGACGCGGTGGCGACGGCGGCCGGCGGCCCCGAGGGCGACGCGGACGGCCTGCCGGTGCTCGGCATCTGCAACGGCTTCCAGATCCTCACCGAGTCGCACCTGCTGCCGGGCTCGATGATCAAGAACGACCACCTGCACTTCATCTGCCGCGACCAGGAGCTGGTCGTGGAGAGCACGGACACCGTGTGGACCCGCGACTTCGAGCAGGGCCAGACCATCACCGTGCCCCTGAAGAACCAGGACGGCCAGTACGTGGCGGACGAGAAGACCCTCGACGCCCTCGAGGCCGAGGGCCGCGTGGTGTTCCGCTATCAGGGCTGGAACCCGAACGGCTCGCGTCGGGACATCGCGGGCATCGCGAACCCGGCCGGCAACGTCGTCGGCCTGATGCCGCACCCGGAGCACGCCGTGGAGACGGGCTTCGGCCCGGACACCGCCGCCGGCCCCCGCTCCGGCGTGGACGGCCTCGGCTTCTTCACCTCCGTCCTGACCACCCTCGCCAGCCGTGGAGGCCATGCATGAGCCAGCAGTTCAACATCGAGACGGTCGCGGACGCCCAGGCGACGCCGGACGTCGAGCAGCCCTGGGCCGAGCTGGGCCTGAAGGAGAACGAGTACGCCGAGATCAAGAAGATCCTCGGCCGCCGTCCCACCGCCGCCGAGCTGGCCATGTACTCGGTCATGTGGTCCGAGCACTGCTCGTACAAGTCCTCGAAGGTGCACCTGCGCCAGTTCGGCGAGAAGCTCACCGACGAGATGAAGCAGCACATGATGGTGGGCATCGGCGAGAACGCCGGCGTGACCGACCTCGGTGACGGCTGGGCCGTGACGTTCAAGGTCGAGTCCCACAACTCGCCCTCCTACGTGGAGCCCTATCAGGGTGCGGCCACGGGCATCGGCGGCATCGTGCGCGACATCATCTCCATGGGCGCCCGCCCGGTGGCCGTGATGGACCCGCTGCGCTTCGGCGCGATCGACCACCCGGACACCGCCCGCGTGTTCCACGGCGTGGTGGCCGGCATCGGCGGCTACGGCAACTCCCTGGGCCTGCCGAACATCGGCGGCGAGACCCGCTTCGACCCGATCTACCAGGGCAACCCGCTCGTCAACGCCCTCGCCGTGGGCGTGCTCAAGCACGAGGACCTGCGCCTGGCCAACGCCTCCGGCGTGGGCAACAAGGTGGTCCTGTTCGGTGCCCGCACCGGCGGTGACGGCATCGGCGGCGCCTCCGTGCTGGCCTCAGAGTCCTTCGACGGCGACGGCAAGCCCGCCAAGCGCCCCTCGGTGCAGGTCGGCGACCCCTTCTCCGAGAAGGTGCTCATCGAGTGCTGTCTCGAGCTGTTCCGCGACTCCCTCGTCGAGGGCATCCAGGACCTCGGCGCCGCCGGCATCTCCTGCGCCACCTCCGAGCTCGCCTCCAACGGCGAGGGCGGCATGCGCGTGGAGCTGACGGACGTGCTGCTGCGCGACTCCACGCTGACCCCGGGCGAGATCCTCATGTCCGAGTCGCAGGAGCGCATGATGGCCGTGGTGACGCCGGAGAACGTCGCCGCGTTCGAGGCCGTCATGGCCACGTGGGACGTCGAGTACTCGTGGCTGGGCGAGGTCACCGGTGACGGCCGCCTGATCATCACCTGGGACGGCGAGGTCATCGTCGACGTGGACCCGCGCACCGTGGCCCACGACGGCCCGGTCTACGAGCGCCCGTACGCGCGTCCGGCCTGGCAGGACGAGCTCCAGGCGGACACGTTCCGCTCCTCCGAGGCCGGTCAGCACCTGCCCGCCACGGGCGAGGAGCTGCGCGCCGCCGTCGTGGAGCTGATGAGCTCCCCGAACCTGGCGGACACCTCCTGGATCACCCGTCAGTACGACCGCTACGTCCGCGGCAACACCGCCCTGGCTGCCCCGGACGACGCGGGCGTGGTGCGCGTGGACGAGGAGACCGGCATGGGCGTGGCCCTGGCCACGGACTGCAACGACCGGTTCACCTACCTGGACCCGTACACGGGCGCGCAGGCCTCCCTGGCCGAGGCGTACCGCAACGTCACCACCGCCGGGGCCGTGCCCCTGGCCGTCTCCGACTGCCTGAACTTCGGCTCCCCCGAGGACCCGGACGTGATGTGGCAGTTCGCGGAGGCCGTGCGCGGCCTGGCGGACGGCTGCCAGACCCTCGGCATCCCGGTGACCGGCGGCAACGTGTCCCTGTACAACCAGACGGGCAGCACCCCGATCCACCCCACCCCCACGGTGGCGGTGCTCGGCCAGCTCGACGACGTCCTGCGCCGCACCCCGTCTGGCTTCGCCCCGGACGCGGACGGCCAGGCGATCTACCTGCTGGGCGAGACCGCGGACGAGCTGGACGGCTCCGAGTTCGCGCGCCTGCGCGGCCACCTCGGCGGCCTGCCCCCGAAGGTCGACCTGAAGAAGGAGCGCCTGCTCGGCGAGCTGCTGGTCAACATGTCCCGGGACGGCATGATCGACGCCGCCCACGACGTCTCCGGCGGCGGCCTCGCGGCCACCCTGTCCGAGATGGTGCTGCGCTTCGGCGTGGGCGCCCGCGTGGTGCTGGACGAGGTGCTGCGCCGCGCCGGCGTGGACCTGTTCACCGCACTGTTCTCCGAGACGCAGGCGCGCGCCGTCGTGGCCGTGCCCCGCACCGAGGAGGTCCGGTTCACGGACATGACCACGGCCCGCGGCTACGCGGCCGTGCGCATCGGCGTGGTGGACGCCGACTCCGCGGCCCTCGAGGTCCAGGACGCCTTCACCCTGCCGATCGCGGAGCTGCGCGAGGCCTGGGAGGCCACCCTGCCGAAGCACTTCGGCTGACCCCGTGGGCCCACGGGCCCCGGCACGACGACGGCCGCTCACCTCCGGGGTGGGCGGCCGTCGTCGTGGGGCGGGACGGCGGGGACGAACGCCGCCGACCCTCGCACGGCCGTGCGCCTCAGTCGTTGACGCGGCGGGCTCCGATGACCAGAGTGATCCCAGGACAGCGCGCCAGCGCGCCGCCCGGCCCGTCCAAGAGGGTCGGCGCGGTCCCGACACATGAAGGAGACCACCCATGCGCCTCATCACCCTGGGCCTCGGCGCCGCACTCGGCTACCTGCTCGGCTCCGCCGAGGGCCGCAAGAACCTCGAGAAGATGACCCAGAACGCCCAGAAGCTCTGGAACGACCCCAAGACCCAGGAGAAGGTCGGCCAGGTCCAGGAGACCGCCCAGCAGAAGTTCGCTGAGGTGAAGAAGTCCGATCCGGTGCAGAAGGCCACGACGAAGGTGGAGGATGCCATGCAGGGCAACGACAAGAAGAACGACGTCCGCGAAGATCGCGTGACCGAGTCCAACAACGACAACATCACCTCGGCGGCCCGCCACGGTGCCGAGCCGGACACCATCTCGGACCCGTCCACCCCGCTGGGTGACGAGGGTCCGCTGACGCGCTGACCCGCGCAGACACGGCGGCCCGCCTCCCCGAGGGGAGGCGGGCCGCCGCCGCCGTGGGCCGGGTCAGCCGTCCTGCTTCAGGACCTCGTCGGCCGGCGGGGCCTGCACCGGATCCACCCCGCCCATCTCGGAGAGGGTCACCACGGCCTTCGTGCCGGCGGACTCGGTCTCCACGGTGAGCAGGCGGCCGTCCTCCTTGGACACCGTGAACGCGGTCAGCTCCACGCCCTCCTGCGGGCCCGAGACGGGCTCGTCCAGCACGTAGCGGATCGCATCCTGACCGCTGCGGCGGATGCCGTCCGCGTCCGCCTCGACGTCGTCCAGGCCGCCCGACTCCGGCAGGGAGCCCAGCAGGGAGCTCACCATCGCGCCCATGCCGGTGGCGCTGGGATCGCCCTCGTACGGGGTGGCGGTCCAGCGCTCCGCATAGGCGGGATGGTCCTCACCGCTCGCGCCGACGCGCTCCACCGTGAACCGGGAGTACGCGGTGCCGTCCACGATCCGGGACTCGTCCCGGGTGATCAGACCGTCGTCCTTGTACACGGACACGTACCGCATGGACGAGCCGTCCACGGGACCGGAGATGTCCACCGCGTCCGGGACCGCGCGGCCGTTGCTCGGGGCCTCGGACCGCAGCTCGGTGACCATGCGGACGGAGTCGGCCTCCTCGAGCTGGGTGCGGGCGCGGTCCCAGGCGCCGGGGGCGTCGTCGCCCGAGGCGCAGCCGGTCAGCAGCAGGGCGGCCGCCCCGAGGGCGGCGAGGGACAGGCCGCGGCGGGGGCGGCGGGGGGGGGGGTGGGGGGCCGGCGTCGTCGGGGGCGC
>NZ_JXSP01000020.1:0-6065 GCF_000946635.1 Micrococcus sp. MS-ASIII-49 | reverse complement strand
CCTGCAGGAGATCCAGCAGGCCGGGTCTGGGTCTGGCGCTGCCTCACTCGGCCACCTCCTCCGGCGCCTCGGCCGGCTCGATCTGGTTCCAGTCGCTCAGGGCGTACTGCTGGGTGGCCCGGCCGTCGTCGACGGTGAGCGCGACCAGCTCGCCGTCGTCGTCCACCGTGAAGGAGTGCACCCGGGTGGCGTCGCCCTCGACCATTGCGGCGTCGGCGACCTCCTCGGGCACGGCGTAGCGGTAGGCCGTGCCGTCGTCCCAGTCGACCTCCTCGGCGCGCACCTCGGCGCCGTCGAGGGCGTCCGCCGCGGGGAAGCCCACCTGGTCGAGGAGGGCCTTCAGGGGCGGCTCCTGCCCCTCACCGGCCGGGACACGGCGCCACTGCGGGTCGGAGTACATCACCTGGACGTCGTCCGGGACGTCGGAGCCGTCCACGTCGACCCGGACGAACACATCCTCGCCGACCTGGCGGGACTCCATGGTGATGTGTGAGTCCCGGCCGACCTGCATGACGCCCTTCGACTCGGCGTCGCCGCCGTCGAGCCGGCCGGCGATGTCCCAGCGGACCGAGTGCGGGCCCTGACGGCCGGTGGTGTAGGCGGTCTCGAGTCGGACGGTCTCGGCCTCGTCCAACTGGGTGCGGGCCTGATGCCAGGCCTCCCCCGCCGACTGCGGCTCGGATGCGCACCCGGCCAAGGCCAGGGCGCCCACGACGCCGAGCCCGGCCGCGCGGACGGCACGTCTGCGCTGCATGTTCTCCTCCTGGGGCTGCTGCCGGCCGAGGCAGGGCGCCGCGGCCATTGGCGTCACCCTACCGGCGGCGCAGGGCGAAGGATGCGCCGTGGTGGTTCTGCGGCAGGTGGTCGCCGCGGCCGAAGAGCTTGTGGCGCAGCGTGCCGTCCGTGTACGCGGTCTTGTAGCGGCCGAGCTTCTGCAGCGCCGGCACCACGAACTCCACGACGTCCTCGAAGGCGCCCGGGGTGATGTGGTAGGCGAGGTTGAAGCCGTCCACGTCGGTCTCGTCGGCCCACTCGACGAGCTGACGGGCCGCGGACTCGCCGCCGCCCACGATCACGGGGCCGAAGCCGCCGATGCCCACCCATTCGGCGAGCTTGCGCACGGTCCACTCCTCATCCGTGCCGGAGGCCTTCTGGAAGGTCTCCACGGCGGACTGGATGGCGTTCGACTTCACGTCCCCGATCGGCTCGTCCAGGTCGTACTGGGACAGGTCGATGCCCATCCAGCCGGACATGAGCACGAGGCCGCCCAGCGGGTCCACGTACTGCGCCAGGTCGTCGTACTTGGCCCGCGCGTCCTCGTCGGTGGCCCCGGTGACGATCGTCTGCATCGCGAAGATCTTCACGTCGTACGGGTCACGGCCGGCGTCCACCAGGGCCTGGCGGATCTTCTTCACGGTGGCGGCCGCCAGCTCCTTCGTGGGGGAGTTGATGAACACGGCCTCGGCGTGCTTGCCGGCGAAGGCGCGGCCGCGCGTCGAGGCGCCGGCCTGGTAGATCACGGGGGTGCGCTGCACGGACGGCTCGGTGACGGCGTGGCCGGGCACGGTGAAGTACCGGCCCTCGTGGGCGATGTCGTGGACCTTGGCCGGGTCCGCGAACACGCCGGACTCCTTGTCGTAGACGACGGCGTCGTCCTCCCACGAGCCCTCGAGGAGCTTGTAGACGACGTCGAGGTACTCGTCGGCGTGCTCGTAGCGCTCGTCGTGCTCCATCTGGTCGTCCTGGCCCATGTTCTGGGCGGCGGAGGGCAGGTAGCCGGTGACCACGTTCCAGCCCACGCGGCCGCCCGTGAGGTGGTCGAGCGTGGCGAGGCGGCGGGCGAACGGGTAGGGGTGCTCGTAGGCGGTGCCGGCGGTGACGCCGAAGCCGAGGTGCTCGGTGACCGCGGCCATCGCGGAGACGAGCAGGAACGGGTCGTTCACGGGGGTCTGCGCGCCGGTCCTGATGGCGGCCTCGGAGGTGCCGCCGTACACGGAGTACGGGCCGAGGACGTCGGCGATGAACAGGCCGTCGAACAGGCCCTTCTCCAGCGTCTGCGCCAGGTGCGTCCAGTAGCCCAGGGTGTTGTAGTCCCGGGCGTGGTCGTCGGGGTGACGCCAGAGACCCGGGGACTGGTGGGCGACGCAGTTCATGTCGAATGCGTTGAAGAGGATCGCGCGGTGCTCGTCCGGGCGGGTGGGTGCTCCGGCCCCGGCGTTCTCGGCGGTGCTCATGGGTCTCCTTTCCAGGGCCGCCCGGTCGCAGGGGCGCGGCCGGGCGAGCGACGGTTCCGCACCATGCAACGCTGACGCGGCCGGCGGTGGAAGCCGGTCCGGCCCAGGGGTTCATGACGGCCCCGCCGGGCCCGGCCACGCGTCCGGCGCCCGGTTCGTGACATGCCCCGACCATGACGGAGGACACGTCCGCGGGCGGCGGCCCTGTTGCGGCCCAGTGGCACCCCAGCGCTGAGCCAGAGAAATCTGCTGCCTCCACCCTGCAGAGACGACCGAAACGTCTGGCTCGGCGCTGGGCTCGGGCCGTGACGGCCGGCCGGGCCAGGACCGGCGGCGCCCCCGGTGTGACGCCCGTGTGACCCTCCGGCGCCGGCGGCCGGGCGACCGCGCGGCCGACCGGGCCCGCGGTGGTCTACTGGCATCCGTATCCGTCCGACACCGACGACGAAGCGACGATGGGAGCCCTCCATGAGCGTGCACGCGCCTTCCCGTGCCACCGCCTCCACCCCGGTCCGGGACGAGGACCGCCACAGCCTCGACGTCGTCTTCCGCGGCGTCGGGCGCACGTTCCCCACCGCGGACGGACCACGCGTCGTCCTGCGCGACGTGGACCTGACCGTGGCGCCCGGCGAGGTGCTCGCCGTGATCGGCGCCTCCGGCTGCGGCAAGTCCACGCTGCTGCGCGCCGTGGCCGGCCTGGACCCGGACTTCGACGGAGAGCTGCTGATCGACGGCTCGCCCGTGCGACCCTACGACGAGCGCACCGCCGTCGGCTTCCAGGAGCCGCGCCTGCTGCCCTGGCGCACCCTGCGCCGCAACGTGGAACTCGGCCTGCCCCGGGAGCTGGACCGCGCCGCGGGCCGGGACCGCGTGCAGGAGCTGCTCGAGCTCGTGGGCCTCGCGCCCTTCGCGGAGCACCGCCCCCGGGAGGTCTCCGGCGGCATGGCCCAGCGGGCCTCGCTCGCCCGCGCCCTGGCGCGCCGCCCCGGCGTGCTGCTGCTCGACGAGCCCTTCGGCGCCCTCGACGCCCTGACGCGCCTGAAGATGCAGGACCTGCTGCTGGACGTGCACGCCGCCACCGGCACCACCGTCCTGCTCATCACCCATGACGTGGAGGAGGCCCTGCAGCTCGCCGACCGCGTGCTGCTGCTCGCCCGTGACGTCCCCGCGCCCGACGGCGGGGCCCGCCCCGGAGCGACCGTGGGGCGGATCGTGGACGTGCCGGGGGCCCGTCCCCGCGACCGCGCGGACGCCCGCCTGGCCCGGCTGCGCGCCGAGCTCCTCGAGGGCCTCGGCGTCGAGAGCCACGCCCGATGAGCGGCGCCGGCTCCGCACGCCTGACCCGTCGCACGGCGCTCGGCCTGCTGGCCGCGTCCCTGCCCCTGGGCCTGAGCGGATGCGTCCTGCAGGGTGAGGCGACGACCGGGCCGGTGAACGGTCCGGACACGCTGAGCATCGACTACGCCACCTACAACCCGCTCTCCCTCGTGATCCGCCACCAGGGATGGCTGGAGGAGACGCTCGCGCCCCGCGGCGTCCGGGTGAACTGGGTGTTCTCCGCCGGCTCCAACAAGGCCAACGAGCTCCTGCGCTCGAACTCCGTGGACATCGGGTCGACGGCCGGCTCGGCCGCGCTGCTGAACCGGGCCAACGGAGCGCCCACGCGCATCGTGGGCGTCGCCTCGCGGCCGGAGTGGTCCGCGCTCATGGTCCCGCCCGGCTCGGACATCACGGACGTCGCCCAGCTCGCGGGCCGCACGGTGGCCGCCACGCGCGGGACGGACCCGTACTTCTTCGCCGTGCAGGCGCTCGAGGCCGCCGGGGTGGACCCGGCCGACGTCGAGATCCAGAACCTGCAGCACGCCGACGGCCGCGCCGCCCTCGCCGGCGGATCGGTGGCCGCGTGGTCCGGGCTCGACCCGATCATGGCCAAGGCCGAGGCCGAGGGCGCCCGCTTCCTGTACCGGGACCTCGCCCTGAACACGTTCTCCGTCCTCAACGCCACGGAGTCCTTCCTCGAGGCGGACCCGGAGACGGCCCAGACCGTCCTGGACACGTACGAACGCGCCCGCGCCTGGGCGCTCGAGCACCCGGACGAGACCGTCGGGATCCTGGCCGAGGCCGCGAAGATCTCTCCCGACGTCGCCCGCACCGTGATCCTCGAACGCACCAACGCGGACGTCAGCCCCGTGCCGGGCCAGGAGCTGCTCGACGCCCTGACGGGGGTCGGACGGATCCTGGTCGGCACCGGGTCCGTCGACTACCAGCACCAGGTGGACGCCGCGCTGGCGAGCATCCTGGACACCCGTTTCGCCGAGGAGGCCATCCGATGAGCGCCGCCCTGACCACCCCCGCCGCGACGACGGGCCCCGAGGCGCGCGAGCGGTCGGGTCACGACGACGGCGACACAGGGGCGCGCCGACGGCAGCGGCCCCGGGTGCTGGACCGGCCCGGCGCCCGGGCGGTGGTGGGGCTGGCCGCGCCCGCTGTCCTCCTGGTGCTGTGGTGGGCGGTGACGGCCGCCGGGCTGCTCTCCGCGGTGCAGCTGCCCTCCCCCGGCGCGGTGCTGAGCGCCGGCGTCAACCTGCTGGAGCGGGGCGACCTGTGGCTGCACGTGGGGATCTCCACCCAGCGCGTGCTGCTGGGCTTCCTGCTCGGCGCCGCACTCGGGCTGGCCGTGGGGTCCGCGCTCGGGCTGTCCCGGTGGGCGGACGCGCTGTTCGCCCCGCTGATCGGGGCGCTGCGCGCGGTGCCCTCGCTGGCCTGGGTGCCGCTGCTGATCCTGTGGATGCAGATCGGCGAGGAGTCCAAGGTCACCCTCATCGCGATCGGCGCGTTCTTCCCGGTGTTCACCACCGTCTACGCCGCCCTGCGCCATGTGGACCCGCACCTGGTGGAGGCCGGTCGGGCCTTCGGCTACCACGGGCTGTCCCTGCTGCGGACGGTGCAGCTGCCCGCCGTGGTGCCGGCCGTGTTCTCCGGCCTGCGGCTGGCCCTGGCCCAGGCCTGGCTGTTCCTGGTGGCCGCGGAGCTGATCGCCTCCTCGATGGGCCTGGGCTTCCTGCTCACCGACTCGCAGAACAACGGACGCACGGACCGCCTGATCCTGGCGATCATCCTGCTCGCCGTGCTCGGCAAGCTCACCGACTGGCTGCTCGGCCTGCTGGAGCGCCGGGCCCTGCGCCGCTGGGCCTGAGCCCGGCACGTCCGGCCGCCCGGTCGTCGGGTCAGTCCCCCTCGGGGACCTCGCCGGCCGACGTGTAGGCGGTCGGCGGGGTGCCGTTCACGAGCCAGTCGCCGGCCATGCGCACCTTGAACGCCGCCGGGTCGTGGGTGGCGAGGGTGCGGGCGTTGCGCCAGTGCCGGTCGAGCCGCAGCGTGGCCGACGTCGCCGACGCGCCGAGCGTGTCGAAGATGCGGGTGCACACCTCGAGGACGGCCTCCGGCACCACGGCCTGGGCCCGGTACGCGGCCGCCATCGCCTCGGCGGACGCCGCCACGACGTCGGCCTCCGCCGGGCCGGCCCCGTCGGCGCCGTCCTGCCCCTCGTCGAGCAGCCGCCCGATCTCGCGCACCATCAGCTCGGCCGCGGCCTGCCGCCCGGCCAGCTGCCCCATGATCTCGAGGAGCTGGGGGTCGTCCTTGGGCAGCGCGGCCGTGCCGGTGTTGAAGGTGCGGCGCCGCTGCCGCAGCAGCTGCGTGCCCTCCGTGAGCGCCGCCCGGCCGATCCCGGCCTGCAGCGCCAGCAGGGTCGCCTCCATGAGCACGGGCACGGGCCCGTCCTGCCGCGGCACCTCGAGCAGCTCCTCGGCCGCGGCGTCGTCGAGCACC
>NZ_JXSP01000019.1:0-373 GCF_000946635.1 Micrococcus sp. MS-ASIII-49 | reverse complement strand
CCATGAGCAGGCGCAGCACGGTCTCGCTGCCGCCGCCCTCGCCGCCCGCGTCCTCGGGGACACCGACCTTGCCGAACCCGGCGGCCTGCAGCTCCGCGAGGGCGGCGAACGGCAGGTGCCGGCCCGCCTCGCGGGCCCGCTCGCCGTGGGCGACGGAGTCGAAGGCGTCGGCGTACCGGGCGGCGAGGGTGGCGTAGGTGGTCATGGCCCTACTCTGACACGCGCGGGCGGGCCGGCGGCCGGGGCGACCCGGCCGTGGGACGGGATCCACACCGGCCGCCGTCGCCCTGGCCCGCGCCGGGCGCCCGCGGGGGTCCGGCGGGCCGAGCATGACCGCCGGTGACGACGGCGGGCGGGGCGCCGTCGTCGTCGT
>NZ_JXSP01000018.1:0-281 GCF_000946635.1 Micrococcus sp. MS-ASIII-49 | reverse complement strand
GAGGACCCCGCCCGCCCCGACCCGGCCGAGGAGGGCGCCTCCGGGGCCGTCCGCGGACCGAACGACGGCGTGCCCGCCGCGGCCCTCGCCACGCTGCCCGGCCCCCTCCCGCAGGCGCTCGTCGACGCCGCCGACCCGGACGTCCACCCCGGCCGCCCGGCGGACCGGCTGCACGGCGGGCGCGGCGACGGCCGCCCGGTGGCCGAGGCGGACCGGCTCGCGTTCTGGGAGGCGGCCGGCCGACGTCTGAGCTGGGAGCGACCCTTCACCCGGACGCGCTC
>NZ_JXSP01000017.1:0-70160 GCF_000946635.1 Micrococcus sp. MS-ASIII-49 | reverse complement strand
GACCTGTGGTGGCACGACGTCGTGGACCGCCAGCCGGACACCCACACCCCGCGCGCCTTCGACGCGGAGCACCCGCTGTTCATCATGTACACCTCCGGCACCACGGGACAGCCCAAGGGGCTCGTGCACACCTCCGGCGGGTACCTCGCCGCGGCCTCGTGGACACACGACTTCCTGTTCTCCCACCCGGACCCGGCACGGCGCGACGACGACGTCCACTGGTGCACCGCGGACCTGGCCTGGGTCACCGCGCACACCTACGAGATCTACGGTCCGCTCTCGAACGGGGTCACGCAGGTGATCTACGAGGGCGTGCCGAACGCCCCGCACCCGGGCCGGCACTTCGAGGTGATCGAGCGCTACCGGGTGACGAGCTACTACACGGCGCCCACCCTGATCCGCTCGCTCAAGGGCTGGCATCCGGACGGGATCCCGGCGCACGCGGACGGCGGCCCGGACCTGTCCTCGATCCGCCTGATCGGCACCGTGGGCGAGTCCGTGAACCCGGAGGCCTGGACGTGGGCGCGGACCCAGATCGGCCGGGACACCCCGGACCTGCCGATGGTGGACACGTGGTGGCAGTCCGAGACGGGCGCCACCGTGCTCTCCCCCCGCCCCACGGACACGGCCTTCAAGCCGGGCTGCGGCTCCCGGCCCCTGCCGGGGGTGGACGTGGCCGTGGTCGACGACGACGGCACCCCCACGCCCGAGGGCCTGCAGGGTCGGATCGTGGTCACCCGCACCTCGCCGTCGATGGCCCGGACCGTGTGGCAGAACCCGGCCCGCTACTTCCACTCGTACTGGGAGGACTACGCGGACCAGGGCGAGGCGGGCTGGTTCCTCGCCGGCGACGGCGCCAAGCGGGACGAGGACGGCGACGTCTGGATCCTCGGGCGCGTGGACGACGTCATCAACATCTCCGGGCACCGGCTGAGCACCATCGAGATCGAGTCCGCCCTCGTGGCGCACCCGGAGGTGATCGAGGCGGGGGTGTGCCCCGTGCCGCACGAGACCACCGGGCACGCGGCCGTCGCCTTCGTGGTGGCGCACGAGAGCTGGCTGGCCGGCGACGACGGCCCCGGCGCCTCCGCCGCCGACCGTGCCGAGGAGCTGCGGCGGCATGTGGGGCGGGTGATCGGGCCGGTGGCCAAGCCCGCCGAGGTGGTCTTCGTCCCCGACGTGCCCAAGACCCGTTCGGGCAAGATCATGCGGCGGCTGCTGACGCAGCTGCACCAGGGCACCGCGCTCGGAGACACCACGAGCCTGCAGAACGAGCCGTGCGTCGGGCAGATCGCCGAGGTGCTCCGGGCCGGCCGCCGCGCTCAGGACGCCGGCCCCGGCGCCGTCCGCAGCGCCAGCTCGGCCAGCACCTGAGCGGCCCGCGGCACCACGGCGTCGTCGAACACGGCCTGCGGGGAGTGGTTGACCGGGGCCTCGTCCGGGTCCATGCCCTCCGGGACCGCCCCGAGCAGGACGTAGGCGCCGGGCACCCGCTGGAGGACCTCGGAGAAGTCCTCGCTGCCGGGCTCGGGCTCGGGCAGCTCCCGGTAGGCGTCGGCCCCGTAGAGGTCCTCCACGACCCCGCGGACGAAGGCCACCGCGTCCGGATCGTTGGCCGTCACCGGGAACGCGCAGTCCGTCCGGACCTGCGCGCTCATGCCGTGCGCCGCGGCGATCCCATGCACCAGGCGCTCCACGGCCGAGAGCAGCCGGGCGCGGGCGTCCGCGGAGAAGGTCCGCAGGGTGAGGGCGAGGGTGGCGCTGTCCGGGATGATGTTGGCCGCCGTGCCCGCGCTCAGGTGCCCGACGGTCGCGACCACCGGGTCGAAGGCGTCGAACTGCCGGGTGACCACGGACTGCAGCGCCAGCACCATCTCGGCGGCCACGGGCACCGGATCCTGGGCCAGGTGCGGCACCGAGCCGTGCCCGCCTCGACCGTGCACCGTCACCACCAGGTCGTCGCAGCCGGCCTGGATCGCCCCCGGGCGGCTGAGCAGGACGCCGCGCGGGTACGTGCCCGAGGAGACATGGATCGCGTAGGCGGCGTCCACCGGTCGCCCGGCCGCCTCCAGCAGCCCCTCCTGGATCATGTGCAGGGCGCCGCCGCCGGTCTCCTCCCCGGGCTGGAACATGGCCACCACGTCGGCGGTGAGCTCCCCGCGACGGCGCACCAGCCACGCCAGCGCGCCGTAGAGGCCGGCGGTGTGCAGGTCGTGGCCGCAGGCGTGCATGGTGCCCGGCACGGCGGGGGCGTACTCCAGCCCGGTCTCCTCCGTGACGGGCAGGGCGTCCATGTCCCCCCGCAGCAGCACGACCGGCCGCCGGGCCCCCTCCGGCAGCGGGGCCCCGCCGCGCAACACCACGACGACGGAGCTCAGCGCCCGGCCCACGCTCGTCTCCAGCGCGGGGCGACCGGTGGCGGCATCCTCCCCCGCCTCAGCGCGCAGGGCCTCGAGCCGCTCGAGGACGGCGGCCTGGGTGCGGGGCAGGTGCAGGTCCAGCTCCGGATGTCCGTGGAGGAGGCGGCGGAAGGCGATCGCCTCCCGGGCGATGTCCTCCGGCAGGTCCGGGGCGAGGGCGTTCGCGGGCGGGGTGGGGGCGGTGCGGTCCATCAGGACATCATGCCGTGGCGGCCCGCCAGCCCACCCGGATCGCGCAGCGGGTCAGCCGGCCAGCTCCTGCAGCTCGGCCAGGTCGAAGACGTCCTCCTTGGCGGGGGCCTCGGGCGCCTCGACCGCGTTCCACTCGGTGAAGGTGGCGTTCGCGGCGGGCCGGAGGCGCAGCCGCGGCTGTGCCGAACCTGTGCGGGTCAGCCGCCGGTGGCGCCGTCCTCGAAGATCTGCCCCACCGGGGTCTGCTTCTCCGCCTGGAACACATCCTCGGCACGGCCGTAGGCCCAGTACGCGCTCACCGACAGCTGCCGCCGGTCCACGCCGCGCACGTCCGTGAGGTACGCCCGGACGCGCTTGACCTGCTCCCGCTCGCCGTGCACGAACGCGTGCACCCGTCCGTCCCGCCACCCCGCGTCCTCGACGGCGGCGGCGAACCGCGTCGTCTCCGGGGTGAAGGGGCCGCCGCGGTGCAGCCAGCGCACCTCGACGCCGGCCGGCGCGGTCAGGGGCACCTCGTCGCTTGCGTCGGTCACCTCGATCAACGCGACACCGGCCGCCGCGGCGTCCGTGGCGGCCAGGTCCTCGAGGGCGGCGGCGATCGCCGGCAGCGCGGCCTCATCGCCCGCGAGCAGGTGCCAGTCGGCGGTGGGGTCGGGTCGGTAGGCGCCGCCGGGGCCCAGGAACGCGACCTGCTGCCCCACGGGCTCGGAGGCCGCCCACGCCCCGGCCAGGCCGCCGTCGTGCCCGGGGGCGGCGCCGTCGTCGGACGCGCCGTGGACCACGAAGTCGACGTCCATGGTGCGGGCGGCCGCGTCCATGCGGCGCACCGTGTAGGTGCGGCGGACCGGCAGCTGCTCCGGGGCGAGGCGCTCGCGGAGGGCGTCCAGGTCGTACGGGGGCTCGAGGCCGAGCGCGGGGTCGGCGAAGAGCAGCTTCACGTACTGGTCCGTGGCGCCCTTCTCCGCCCAGCGGGCGTGGACGGCGTCGAACTGCTCGCCGCCGAGGGTCAGGCGCACGAGGTGCGGGGTGAGCCGGCGGGCGGCCACCACGGTGAGGACGGTCTGGGGCCGGGCCATGCGGGCCTCCTGGGATCGGGGCGGGGTCTGCGCCGGCGCGCGTCCCCCACTTTCCCACGACGAGGCGGATTAGCGCACGTCAGCGTGATGTTTTCCGCGGCCTCGGGGTCGGCGGAACCGGGCCCCCCGGTGGTCCTCCGGCAGCAGCGGTCCCGCGCCGGCCGGGGCCGGGGTGGCGCGGCGCGCCCCTAGGCTGTGGGCGTGCGTCTCGTCCTGCTCGTCCTGCTCTCGCTGCTGAGCCAGCAGCTCGGCGCGTCCGTGGCGGGCCTGCTGTTCGACGACGTCGGCGCGTCCGCCATGGTCGCCCTGCGCGTGGTGTTCTCCGCGGCCGTGCTGCTGCTCGTCACCCGGCCGAGCCGCGCCGCCCTCGCCGGCCTGGGCCCCCGGGGGTGGGCCGCCGTCGTCGGGCTGGGCGCGGCCATGACCGGCATGAACCTGGCCATCTACGAGGCGTTCGCGCGGATCCCGCAGGGCGTGGCCGTGACGTTCGAGGTGCTCGGGCCGCTGGCGCTGTCCGTGGCGGCGCGGCCGTCGTGGCGATCGGCGGCGTGGGCGGCCCTCGCGCTCGCCGGGATCGGGGTGCTCGGCCGGGAGGGGTTCAGCGCGGACGGCGGGATCGGCGGGGCGGGGCTGGACCCGGTGGGGGTGGCGCTCGCGCTGGCCGCGGCGGCGTGCTGGGCGGGGTACATCCTGCTCTCGCGGCGCGCGGGGACCCACCTGCCGGGGGTGCAGGGGCTGGCCCTGGCGACGGCGGCCGGGTCCCTCGTGGCGCTGCCGGTCGGCGTCGCGACGGCGGGGGCGGCCCTGCTCTCCCCCGTGGTGCTGGGCGTGGGGCTGGCCGTGGCGTTGCTGTCCACAGCGGTGCCGTACGGGATCGACCTGCAGGTGCTGCGCCGCATGCCGACCGCGCTGTTCTCCCTGCTGACGTGCCTCTCGCCGATCGCGGCGGCGCTGACGGCGTGGGCCGTGCGCGGGCAGGAGCTCACCCCGCTGGACCTGGCGGGGATGCTGCTGGTGATCGCGGCGTGCGCGGCCGCCGTCTGGACGGGCCGATCACCGGGTGTGGCGGGCAGGGGCTGAGGCTAGCCTGTGTCGATGCCCCACCCGTCCCGTCCCGCCCCCGACGACGTCCCCGCCGCCGAGCGCGCCGCCCTGCGCCGTGGCCGGCTGCGTCCGTGGCTGCCGTTCCTGCTCGCGGCCGTGCTGTGCCTGGCGCTGCTGGGGTGGGCCCTCGTCGCCCTGCCAGGCCTGCCGGAGCGCGTGCCCACGCACTGGGGCGTCGACGGGCGACCGGATGCGTGGGAGGACACCTCGTTCGGCACGGTGGCGGTGGGGCCGCTGATCGGCCTCGGCGTGACGGGGTTCCTGGCCCTGGTCTCCGCGATGGTCACCGCCCTCGTCCCCACGGATCCGGCGCTGTCCCCGTGGCGGCGCGTGCGCCAGGCGGGGGTGCACCGCGGGGTCCAGGAAAGCCTCGGGTGGTCGTGCGTGCTCATCGTGCTGGTGCTGGCCCCGATGACGGCCGAGGTGCTCGCCGCCGGGGCGTGGACGATGCCGTGGTGGATCCTGCCCCTCACGCTGACCGTGCTCATGGTGGGCATCTTCCCGGCGATGCGGGCCAGCACGCGGCGGTGGACGCGCTGGTCGGACCGCGTCGCGGCGGAGCTCGGGCACCGGCCCACGGCCGCGGAACGCGCCGAGGACGAGGTGTGGACGCCCCTGGGGCTCAAGCGCGACCCCGAGGACCCGGCCGTCTTCCCCGCCAAACGCCCCGGCTACGGCGTGGGCGTGACGATCAACCTCGCCACGCCGGTGGGCCGGTGGCTGGTGCGCGGATTCGTGGCGGTGTTCATCATCGGCCTGCCGCTGGCGCTCTGGCTCGGCGCGTTCGCCGCGCGGTGAGGCGGACCGTGCCCGACGACGTCGCCGTCCGCCTGCTCCTGATCGCCGACACCCACATCCCGCGGCGTGCCCGCGCCCTGCCCGCGCAGGTGTGGGCCGGGGTGGCGCGGGCCGACGTCGTGCTCCACGCCGGCGACTGGGTGACCTAGGACGTGCTCGACGACCTCGACGCACGGGCCGCCCGGCTGGTGGGCGTGTGGGGCAACAACGACGGGCCGGGGCTGCGGGCGCGGCTGCCCGAGGTGGCGCGCGTGGAGATCGGCGGGGTGCGGATCGCGATGGTCCACGAGACGGGCCCGGCGGCCGGCCGCGAGCGCCGCATGGCCGCGGCGTTCCCGGACGCGGACGTGCTGGTGTTCGGGCACAGCCACATCCCGTGGGACACCGTGGCCGGCCCGGAGACCGCGAACCCGGGCCTGCGGCTGCTCAACCCCGGCTCCTGCACGGACCGGCGACGGCAGCCGGTGTGCACGCTGATGCGCGCGGTGGTGCGGGGCGGGCGGCTCGAGGACGTGGAGCTGGTGTCCGTGGACCGCACGCCGTGACCGACGGGCCGGCCGCTCCCCCCTGCAACGCTGGTTGAGTTATCACGGGTCCAGGCGGCTTGCACCCGTGATAACTCAACCCGCGTCGCGCCGGTGCCACCATGACCGGCGGGTCGGCCGCTCCTGCACAGCCACCACGACGACGGCGGCCCTCCCCAGGGCGCGTCGGTCCGGTCCGTCGCAGGGCCCGGGGGCGGCAGGCTCACCCCATGACCGCGCGCACGCCCCTGCCGTCCACCCTCGCCGCGGGCGCCTTCACGACGGCCGAGCTGCACGCCGCCGGCCTGCCGTGGCGCCGCACCCTCGCGGCAGACCTCGCCCGGATCTGCCGCGGCGTGCACACCGCGGGCATCCCCGACCCGTGCGCCCCGGACGGCGCGGCCGCGCTGGTCCGCCTCACGGGCGGGGTGGTCTCCCACGTCTCTGCCGCCCTCTGGCACGGACTGCCGCTGCCGCCCCGCCTCACGCGGCCAGCCGGACTGCACCTGACCTTCGACCGGTCCGCGCGCACGCACCGGACCGACCTGGGCGGCGTCGTCAGCCACCGGGTGCGACTGCCCTCCGACCACGTGCTCGAGCTTCCCGACGGCCAGCGCGTCACGACGGCGGCGCGCACCTGGTTCGACCTCGCCGGGATGCTCCGCCCCCACGAGGTGGACTGGCTCATCGCGGCCGGCGACCACCTGGTGTGTCCGCCGTGGACGCCGACGGGCCGGGCGCACCCCGTGGCCACCGTGCCCGGGCTGTCGGAGGTGCTCGCCCGCTGCCGTGGCCGGCCGGGTGTCCGTCTCGCACGTGCCGCGCTGGCCGAGGTGCGCGTCGGGGCCGACTCCCCGCCCGAGACCTTCCTCCGGCTCGCGCTGATCCGGGCCGGGCTGCCGGAGCCGGAGCTGCAGGTCGCCGTCGACCCGGCCGACCCGGCCTCGCCCGTCGTGGACCTCGGGTACCGGGGGGCGCGCCTGGCCCTCCAGTACGACGGCGCCGGCCACCGCACGGCTCAGCAGCAGGCGAGGGACGCCCGTCGGGACGCGTACTGCCTCGAGCGGGAATGGACGACCCTGCGCTGCACCTGGGAGGACCAGCGCGCTGGGTTCGGGCGGATCGTGGGGCTGGTCCGGCGTCGGCTCGCCCGCACGCGCTGATCCGCCCCCGCGGCCAACACGGGTTGAGTTGTCACGGGTCCCGTCCAACGCGGGTTGAGTTGTCACGGGTCCAGGCCCGCGTAACCGGTGATAACTCAACCCGCGTTGCACGGCACCGGCCTGCGCCGCGTGACGCTCTGCGACGTGCCCACCCTGCCCCCGGCGCACCTCGCCCGGGACAATGGGAGGGACTGTCCCGAAGCCTCCATCGAAAGGACCCCCGTGGCTGACCACGAGTTCGGCTTCCGCACCCAGGCGCTGCACGCGGGCGCCGTCCCGGACGCCGTCCACGGCTCCCGCGCGGTGCCGATCCACCAGACCAGCTCCTTCGTGTTCGAGTCCGCCGAAGACGCCGCCAACCTCTTCGCGCTGCAGAAGTACGGCAACATCTACTCGCGGATCGGCAACCCCACGGTCGCCGCGTTCGAGGAGCGGGTCGCCACGCTCGAGGGCGGGATCGGGGCCGTCGCGACGGCGTCCGGCATGGCCGCCGAGTTCGTCACCTTCGCGGCCCTCGCCGCGGCCGGCGACCACATCGTGGCGTCCTCCAAGCTGTACGGCGGCACGATCACCCAGCTGGACGTCTCCCTGCGCCGGTTCGGCGTCGAGACCACGTTCGTGGACTCCGCCGAGGCCGCGGACTTCGAGGCCGCCCTCCAGCCCAACACCAAGACCGTCTACACGGAGATCGTCGCCAACCCCTCCGGTGACGTCGTGGACCTGCCCGGCCTGGCCGACGTCGCCCACCGGCACGGCGTGCCGCTCGTCGTGGACGCGACCCTCACCCCGCCCTACCTGATCCGGCCGATCGAGCACGGGGCGGACATCGTCATCCATTCGGCCACGAAGTTCCTCGGCGGGCAGGGCACCACGCTCGGCGGCGTCGTGGTGGAGTCCGGCCGCTTCCCGTGGGACAACGGCAAGTTCCCGTCGATGACCGAGCCCGTGCCGTCGTACGGCGGCGTCTCCTGGTGGGGCAACTTCGGCGAGTACGGTTTCCTCACCAAGCTCCGCTCGGAGCAGCTGCGCGACTTCGGCCCGTCGCTGGCCCCGCAGTCGGCGTTCCAGCTGCTGCTCGGCGTCGAGACGCTGGCCCCGCGCATGGACGCCCACCTGGCGAATGCGCAGGCCGTGGCGCAGTGGCTGGACGAGGACCCACGCGTCTCCTGGGTCCGCTACGCCGGCCTGCCCGACCACCCGCACCACGCCCGCGCGCAGCAGCTGCTGCCCCGGGGCGTCGGCTCGGTGTTCAGCTTCGGCGTGGCCCCGGCAGCCACGGACACCGACGACGGCGCCTCCGGCCCGGAGGCCGGGCGCGCGACGGCGTCGCGCTTCATCTCCGCGCTGCAGCTGGCCTCCCACCTGGCCAACATCGGCGACGCGAAGACGCTGGTGCTGCACCCCGCCACGACGACCCATCAGCAGCTCACCGCCGAGCAGCTCGTGGCCGCGGGCATCCCGGCGGACCTGATCCGCATCTCGGTGGGCATCGAGGACCTCGAGGACATCCTCTGGGATCTGGACCAGGCCCTGACCGAGGCCACCGGCCGTACCCGCGACGGCGCCGTCGTCCCCGCAGAGCAGGAGGCCTGAGCCATGAGCACCACCCACCCCGAGCGGACCTGGACCGGCCCCGGCGCCCCCGAGCGCCTGGCGATCCTGCGGCGCACCCGCTCGATCGCGATCGTCGGCGCCTCGGACAAGCCGGCCCGTGCGTCGTACTTCGTGGCCACGTACCTGCTGAGCTCGACCACGTACGACGTCTACTTCGTGAATCCCGTGCTCGCCGCGGCCGGCAAGGAGATCCTCGGCCACCGCGTGTACGCCTCGCTGGACGACCTGCCCGTCATCCCGGACCTCGTGGAGGTGTTCCGCAAGTCCTCCGACGCCCCCGAGGTGGTCGCGGACGCCGCCCGCGTGGGCGCCCGGACCGTGTGGCTGCAGCTGGGCATCTGGAACGAGGACGCCGCGCGTCAGGCCGAGGCCGCGGGCCTGGAGATCGTGATGGACCGCTGCGTGAAGATCGAGCACGCCCGCTTCCACGGCGGGCTCAACCTCGCCGGCTTCGTCACCGGCGTGATCAGCTCGCGGCGCCAGGAACTGGACCGCTAGGTGGACGACGCCCCGTGTCGGGCGTCGTCCGGCCCTCGTTGCGCACCCGCCCGTCGATGGCGTGGGATGGTCCCATGACCTCCGAGCTCCCCTCCTCGTCCCTCTCCCCCGCCTGGACCGGCCGCACCGACGGCGACACCCCCGAGCACCTGCGCTGGCACCAGGTCGTCCGCCCCGCCGACGGGCGCGGCGAGCCCACGACGACGCAGCGCGACCCCGGTGCCGGTGCTCCGACGTCGGGCGCGCGGTCCACGGCGCTCATCGGCTTCGCCTCGGACGAGGGCGTGCGCCGCAACCACGGCCGCGTGGGCGCCGAGGACGGCCCGGAGGCGCTGCGCGGTGCGCTCGCCTCGCTCGCGTACCTCGAGGGCACGGGCGCGCTCGTGGACGCGGGCGACGTGTCCGTGGACCGCGGCGACGACGACGCCCCGGGCGAACTCGAGGCGGGCCAGGCCGAGCTGGGCACAGTGGTCAGCGGGCTGCTGAACGCCCACGACCTGGCCGTGGTGCTCGGCGGCGGACACGAGACCGCCTACGCCTCGATCACGGGCCTGACCGGCTCCACGCGCGTGGGCGCGGGCACGCGCGTGGGCATCCTCAACCTGGACGCGCACTTCGACCTGCGCGAGGCGCCGCGGCCCAGCTCCGGCACCCCGTTCCTGCAGGCGCTGCGGGACGCCGAGGGGGCGGAGCATCAGCTCTCCTACGCGGTGGTGGGCATCAGCGAGGCCAACAACACCCGGGCCCTGTTCGACACCGCGCGCGAACGCGGGGTCACGTGGGTGACCGACGAGCAGGCCCAGACCGCCGACGTCACCGGCGTCCGCCGCTGGGTGCGCTCGTTCATCAACGCGGTGGACGTGCTCTACCTGACGATCGACCTGGATGTGCTGCCGGCCGCCGTCGCCCCGGGGGTGAGCGCACCGGCCGGCTTCGGCGTGCCGTACGAGGTGATCCACGCGTGCGCGCTGGAGGCCACCCAGTCCGGGAAGCTGGCCCTGGCCGACGTCGTGGAGCTCAACCCCGCCCTGGACGTGGACGGCCGCACGGCGAAGGCCGCGGCCCGGCTGATCCACACGATCGTCAGCCGTCACCGGACGGACGCGTCGCTGCTGGCCTGAGCGGGCCGGGGTCCATTCGGGCGCGGGGGCCGCACGCGTCAGCGTCCCTCCGCCCACGGGGCCGGGGGCTCGGCGCTGCCGTGGGCCGCGCGTCGGGCGGCGTAGTCCAGCGCCGAGCGTGCCAGGAAGTCGTGCAGGGCCAGCACCCCGGCCCGGGCTCCTGCGGAGTCCCTCCGGGTCACCGCCTCCAGCGCCGGGACGTAGAACGCCCGGCCGCGTTCGACCTCGTCGGGCAGGCCCTTCGTGGTGGCGAGCCAGAACCGGCGGCACAACCCCTGGAGCGGGACCAGGGAATCGGCGAGATAGCGGTTGTTCGCGATCGTGCGCAGGAGTTCGTGCGAGCGCCCGACGGCAGCGACGTACGCCGCCAGGTCCTCCACCGTGCGCAGGTGCCGCACGTGGGCCGCGACGGCGGCCAGCTGCTCCTCGTCCGCCCGCGCGCAGGCCAGTCCCACGGCCAGCGCCTCGAGCGACCGCCGCACCTCCAGCCTCTCCAGCTGGTCGTCCACGGAGATCGGGGGCACCTGCAGTCCCCGTCCCCCACCGACCAGGAGCCAGTGGTCTCGGATGAGGCGCTGCACGGCCTCGCGCAGGGGCGTGCGCCCCGTCTCGGCGACGTCAATGAGGTCCGCCTCGCTGAGGATGGCGCCCGGTGGCAGCTCCCCGGTCTCGATCTTCTGCATCAGGCGGGCGTAGGCCTCCTCCGACTTGTTCATGGGCCCAGCGTAGGCAGTGATCTGCCCCCAATCCGCTTGATATATCCGGAATATGCGACATAGCGTGGCCCACACACTGTTACCGGCATCACATGGAGGACTCATGAAGTACCGCCGCAGCACGAGGCCAACCCCCTGCCCTTCTCCCCCTTCAAGAGCTCCACCGTGCCGCGGCCCATCGGCTGGCTGTCCTCCGTGAGCACGGACGGCCGGGAGAACATCGCCCCCTACAGCCAGTGGCAGAACCTCACCTTCGACCCGCCCATGGTGATGTTCTCCGCGAACCAGTACCCGGACGGACGCCGCAAGGACACCGTCCTCAACGCGGAGCAGACCGGCTGGTTCGTGTGGAACATGGCCACCTACGACCTGCGCGAGGCCGTCAACGTCTCCGCCATGGCCCTGAAGCCGGGCGAGAGCGAGTGGGACCGCATCGCCGAGCACGGCGTCACCAAGGTCTACGCGGACAACCACCCCATCCCGATGGTCGCCGAGTCCCCCGTGCGCTTCGAGTGCCGCTACCACTCGACGCACCGCATCAAGGGCGACTCGAACGTCGGCACCATCGACGTGGTCTTCGCCCACGTGGACACCATCCACATCGACGACGACGTCATCACCGCCGACGGCCGCATCGACATCCCGCGCATCCAGCCGATCGCCCGCCTGGGCTACTTCGACTACACCGTGGTGCGGGAGACCTTCGAGATGCGGGTGCCCGGCGCCGACGGCGATGCCCAGGCCGGCCTCGAGGGACGGGCATGAGCACCGCGGCCACCGGCGCGGCCCGGCCCGCTCCCGTGCCCCGGGCCCGCCCCCGGAGCCTGAAGGACATGCTGGCCGTGAACTTCGGCAACGCGCTGGAGTGGTACGACTGGAACGTCTACACGATCTTCGCCCCGGTCTTCGCGGCGCAGATCTTCCACGCGGACAACCCCACCTCCGAGCTGCTCGCCACCCTGGCCGTCTTCGCGGTGGGCTTCGTCGCCCGCCCCATCGGCGGCTACGTGTTCGGCGCCTACGCGGACCGGGTGGGCCGCAAGCGCAGCCTCTTCGCGGCGATGATGATCACCGCGCTCGGCAGCCTGATCATCGCCTTCACCCCCACCTACGGCACGGTGGGCGTCCTCGCCTCGGTGATCCTCGTCATCGCCCGCCTGCTGCAGGGCCTGGCGCACGGAGGCGAGATGGGCACCTCCGTGACCTACCTCGTGGAGCGGGCGCCGCAGGGCCGGCGCGGGCTGTTCGGGGCGACGTCGTGGGTGTCCGTGGTGGTGGGCACGATCCTGGCGACGCTCGTGGGCCTGGCCATCAACACGCTGCTCTCCCCCGAGCAGGTGGCGTCCTGGGGCTGGCGCGTGGCGTTCGGCATCGGCGGCGTGTTGGGCCTGTATGCGCTGTACCTGCGACGGAGCCTGACGGAGTCGGAGCACTTCACGGCGGCGCAGCAGGTGGTGCCCACCGCCGACGACGCTCCCCGCCGGGAGCCGGGTGCGGTGTGGCGCGGCCTGCTGACGATCTTCCTGGTCTCCGCGGGCGGCTCGCTGATGTTCTACACGTGGCTGATCTACCTGCCCACGCACGCGCAGGTGGCCCATCAGATGGACAAGTCCACCACCCTCTCGGCCTCGCTCGTGGCCCAAGTGATCTTCCTGGTCGCCATCCTCGGGGCGGGCCTGCTGGGCGACCGGGTCGGCCGCCGCCCGCTGGTCATCGCCTTCGGCCTGCTCTTCGTGGTGCTGCCGTTCCCGCTGTTCGGCATGCTGGACGGCACCTTCGCCTCGTTCCTGCTCGTGCAGACCATCGCCCTGCTGGCCGTGGCGCTGCTGTTCGGCGTCAACGGCGCCGTCTGGTCCGAGGTGCTGCCCACGGCGGTGCGCGCCAAGGGCGTGGCCACCATGCTCTCGCTGGCCACCGCGATCTTCGGCGGCACGGCACCGTACCTGATCACGTGGCTGACGGCGCAGGGATGGACCAGCGCGTTCCCGATCTACCTCATGGTGGTCGGCGGCCTCACCGGCCTGACCGGCCTGTTCATGAAGGAGACGAAGGACGTGGACCTGGCGGCCTGAGCCGGAAGGGTCGCCCACACACAGAGTGGTCACGACACGCCGTCTCGTGCAGACGCACGCGGCATGTCGTGACCACTCGGTGGCGTCTGACCACTCTGTGGCGTCAGTGCCCCTCGGCCTCGGCGCCCTCGGACTCCTCGGCCAGGTCCTGCGGCTCGGCGTCGGCGGAGACGCCCGCGAGCGCCTCCGCCACGGCGGCCAGCACGGACCCGTCGCGCAGGGCCTGCTCGGCGGCGGCCAGCTGCGGCGCCATGTACTGGTCCGGACCCGGACCGGGCACGCCGGCCTCGCGGATCACGCGGACGGCGGCACCGGTCGCGGCGGAGGGCTGCAGCGGGGCGCGCAGCTCGATCGCGCGGGCGGCGGCCACGAGCTCGACGGCGAGCACGCGGCGGAAGTTCTCCACGGCCGAGCGCAGCTTGCGGGCGGCGTGCCAGCCCATGGAGACGTGGTCCTCCTGCATCGCGGAGGACGGGATGGAGTCCACGGACGCGGGCACGGCCAGACGCTTCATGTCCGAGACGAGCCCGGCCTGCGTGTACTGGGCGATCATCATGCCGGAGTCCACGCCCGGGTCGTCCACGAGGAACGCGGGCAGCCCATGCGAGCGGGCCGGGTCCAGCATGCGGTCGGTGCGGCGCTCGGACATGCTGGCGACGTCGGCCACCGGGATGGCCAGGAAGTCCAGCACGTACGCCACGGGCGCCCCGTGGAAGTTGCCGTTCGAGCTCACCCGGCCGTCGTCGAGCACCACCGGGTTGTCCACGGTGGCGGCGAGCTCGCGCTCGGCCACGGTGCGCACGTACGCGAGGGTGTCGCGCAGGCCGCCGGCCACCTGCGGGGCGCAGCGCAGCGAGTAGGCGTCCTGCACGCGGGAGTCGCCCTCCTTGTGGCTGGCCACGATCGGCGAGCCCGCCAGGATCCTCAGCATCCGGTCGGCGGAGGTCGCCTGGCCCGGGTGGGGGCGCAGCGGCAGGTGCAGCTCCGGCACGAACACGCGGTCGGTGCCGAGCAGCGCCTCCACGGACATCGCGGCGGTGAGGTCCACGGTGTCGGCGAGCTCCTCGAGGTCGGCCAGCGCCATGATCAGCATGCCGAGCATGCCCTCGGTGCCGTTGACGAGGGCCAGGCCCTCCTTCTCGCGCAGCTCGACCGGCTCGATCCCGGCCTCGGCGAGCGCCTCGCCGGCCGGACGCAGCGCGCCGTCCGTCCCGACGACGTCGCCCTCGCCCATCAGCGCCAGGGCCACGTGGGAGAGCGGGGCGAGGTCGCCGGAGCAGCCCAGGGAGCCGAACTCGCGCACGGCGGGGGTGATGCCCGCGTTGAGCATGGCCACGAAGGTCTCGACCACCACGGGGCGCACGCCCGTGCGGCCGGAGGCCAGCGTGGTGGCGCGCAGGAACATCAGCGCGCGGACGACCTCACGCTCCACCACGGGGCCCATGCCGGCGGCGTGGGAGCGGATCAGGGACTTCTGCAGCTGCGCGCGGGACTCGAGCGGGATGTGCTTGTCCGCGAGCGCGCCGAAGCCGGTGGAGACGCCGTAGGTGGGGGTCTCGGCCTCGGCCAGCGCCTCGACGTGGCGGCGCACCGCGCCGACGGTCTCGAGCACGTCGTCGGCGAGCACCACGCGGGCGTCGTGGCGGGCCACGGCGACGACGTCGTCCAGGGTGGCCCCGGACGTGCCGAGCGTGACGGTGACGGGAGGGGTGGTCATGGTGATGCGTTCTCCTTGCTGTGGGTCGATCAGACGGCCCGACGGCCCGCGCGCCAGACCGCGTGGGTCAGCGGCATGCCGGGGCGGTAGGCCAGGTGGATGGCGGCGGGGGCGTCGAGCACGTGCAGGTCGGCGCGCTTGCCGACCTCGAGGCTGCCGACGCGGTCCTGCGCGCGCAGGCCGAGGGCCCCGCCGAGGGTGGCGGCGCGCACGGCTTCGGCGAGGGTCAGGTGCATCTGCAGCACGGCGGTGCCCACGTTGAAGTTCATGGACGTGGTGTAGCTGGTGCCCGGGTTGCAGTTCGAGGCCAGGGAGACCTCGATGCCGGCGTCGAGCAGACGACGCGCGGGCGCCAGCGGGGCGCGGGTGGACAGGTCGCACGCGGGCAGGCAGCCGGCCACGGTGCCGGGCGTCCCGGTGGCGGAGGCGCGGTCCCAGTCGGCCCAGGTGCCGGCCAGGGCCTCGACGTCCGCGTCGGAGAGGTGGTTGACGTGGTCCACGGAGGCGGCGCCGAACTCCACGGCCACGCCCACCCCCGGGCCCTGCTCGATCTGGTTGCCGTGCAGGCGCACGCCCAGGCCCGCCGCCACACCCGCGGCGAGCACGCGGCGGGTCTGCTCGGCGTCGAAGGCGCCGGTGTCGCAGAACACGTCCACCCAGCCCACGTGCTCCCGCACGGCCGCGAGCATCGGCCCGACGACGTCGTCCAGGTAGTCCTCCACGTCCCGGCCCGGGGGCACGAGGTGGGCGCCGAGGAAGGTCACCTCGTCCACGAGGCCCTCCTCGCGCAGCCCGGCCAGCAGGCGCGCGTGGCGCGCCTCCTCCTCCACGGTGAGCCCGTAGCCGGTCTTGGTCTCGAGGTAGGTGGTGCCGCCGGCCACCGCGTCGGCCACCCGGCCGCGGACCAGCTCGGCCAGGCGAGCGTCCGAGGCGGCGCGGGTGGCGGAGGTGGTCACGCCGATGCCGCCGGCCGCGTAGGACTCGCCGGCCATGCGGGCCTCGAACTCGGCGGAGCGGTCCCCGTCGAACACGAGATGCGTGTGGGAGTCCACCCAGCCGGGCAGCACGGCGCGGCCCTCGACGGACACCCGGTCGTCCGCCTCCGGGGCGTCCGCGGCGGGGCCGATCCAGGCGACGCGCTCGTCCTCGACGACGACGGCCGCGTCCGTGAGCACCCGCCCTTCGGGGTCGACGGTGGTCAGCTCGGCGATGTCGGTGATGAGCGTGGAGCGCATGGGGGCCTCTCTGCGGGACGGACGGGGGAGGTGGGGCGGTGGGGTGGGCCTCAGGCGAGCGCGGCCACCAGGTGGGCCAGCGGCGTGGCCAGCACGATGGTGAGCGCCACGCGCTCGACCCAGATCACCAGGAGGTGCCACATCTTCACGGGGATGTCCGTGGCCAGGATGGCAGGAACCACCGCGGAGAAGAAGATGATCGCGGAGACGCAGACGACGCCGATCACGAACCGGGCGACGAGGTCCTCGTGGCCGGCCGCCATCGTGGCCGGGATGAACATCTCGGCGATCGAGGTGGCAGAGGCCGAGGCCAGCAGGCCGGGGTCGGAGTAGCCGAACGCCCAGAACAGCGGGTAGAAGATCACGCCGATCCACTCGAACACGGGCGTGTACGTGGCCAGGACCAGGGCGATCAGGCCCACGGACATGATGGAGGGCAGGATCTGGAGCACTATCACGAGGCCGTCCCGGAAGTTGACCCAGATGTTCTTCGGCAGGGACGGGGCCTCGGCAAGGGTCTGCTCGGCGGCGCGACGGGCCACGCGGAAGCGGTCCCGGGTGACGGCCTGCTCGGGCGAGTGCACCACGCCGGGGTACACCTCGTCCGGGATGCGGCTCAGCGGCGGGATGCGCACGGTGATGGCCGTGACCACGAACGTCACCAGGAGGGTGCCGAAGAAGTACCAGAGCCAGATGTCCATCAGGCCCAGCGTCTTGGCGACGATCACCATGAAGGTCGCGGACACCGTGGAGAAGCCGGCGGCGATGATCGCCGCCTCGCGGGCCGTGTAGCGGCCGCCGGTGTACATGCGGTTCGTCAGCAGCAGGCCCAGGGCGTAGGAGCCCACGAAGGACGCGACGGCGTCGACGGCGGCGCGGCCGGGCACGCGCCAGATCGGCCGCATGGCCGGGCGCAGGTAGACGCCCACGAACTCCATGAGGCCGTAGCCGATCACGAGGGCCAGGAAGACGCCGCCGATGGGCACGATCAGGCCCACGGGCACCACGAGCTTGTCCATCAGGAACGGGCCGATGCTCTCGTCCAGGATCCAGCTCGGGCCCACGCCGAACACGACCATCGCCGAGGCGACCAGGCCGAGCACCGCGAGGAAGGCGAAGACCGTCCGGGTGGTGCTGGTGCGCCAGCGGCCCGAGGCGAACGGGTACACGGCGCCGGCGGTGATGATGGCCAGGCCCACCCAGCGGTCGGCCGGGCCGAGCAGCCCGCGCACCCAGGTCACCAGGTGGTCCAGCGGGATGGAGCTCGCCCCGTTGATCGTGACGGGCACGAAGAACATGACGATGCCGATCGCCGAGTAGACGATCATGCGCCAGCGCGCCGGCGGGCGGGGCGCGTCGGCCTCGATCGCGGCCATCGCGGTGGTGTCGGTGTGCAGCTCGTGGTCTGCGGGGCGGGACGAGTCCATCGTGGTGTCCTTTCGATCGCGAGCCGGACGGGCGGACGCCCGTCCGGCTCGCGGCGGTGAAGTCGTCGGGCGGCGACGGTGCGGTGGCACCGTCGTCCGGCGACGTGACCGGGGTCAGTCCCGGATCGTGGCCTCCATGGGCACACGGACGCCGCGCTCGGCGGCGACCTCGACGGCCCGGGAGTAACCCGAGTCGACGTGACGGAAGACGCCCATGGCGGGGTCGTTGGTCAGCAGGGCGGTGAGCTTGGCCGCGGCCAGCTCGGTGCCGTCGGCCAGGCCGACCTGACCGGCGTGGATGGAGCGGCCGATGCCGACGCCGCCGCCGTGGTGGATCGACACCCAGGTGGCGCCGGAGGAGGTGGCGGTCAGCGCGTTGAGCAGCGGCCAGTCGGCGATCGCGTCGGAGCCGTCCAGCATGGACTCGGTCTCGCGGTACGGGGAGGCCACGGAGCCGGAGTCGAGGTGGTCGCGGCCGATCACGATCGGCGCCTTGACCTTGCCCTCGGCCACGAGCTGGTTGAAGAGCAGGCCGGCCTTGTGGCGCTCGCCGTAGCCCAGCCAGCAGATGCGGGCCGGCAGGCCCTCGAACTCCACGAACTCGGCAGCGCCGTCGAGCCAGCGGTGCAGGTGCTCGTTCTCGGGGAACAGCTCCTTCAGCGCCGCGTCGGTCACGCGGATGTCCTCCGGGTCGCCGGAGAGCGCGGCCCAGCGGAACGGGCCGAGGCCCTCGCAGAACAGCGGGCGGATGTAGGCCGGGACGAAGCCCGGGAACTCGAACGCGCGGGAGTAGCCGGCCTTGCGGGCCTCGTCGCGGATGGAGTTGCCGTAGTCGAACACCTCGGCGCCGATGTCCTGGAAGCCGACCATGGCCTCGACCTGGCGGGCCATGGACTCCTGGGCCTTCTTGGTGAAGGTGTCCGGGTCGGCCTCGGCCTCGGCGTGCCAGTCCTTCTCGTCGATCTCGATCGGCAGGTAGGACAGCGGGTCGTGCGCGGAGGTCTGGTCGGTGACGATGTCGATCTCGACGGTGCCGGCCTTCTGGCGCTCGAGCAGCTCGGGGAACACCTCGGCGGCATTGCCCACGAGGCCCACGGAGACGGCCTCGCCGTCGCGCTTGGCCTGCATGACGCGCTCGACGGCCTTGTCGATGTCCGTCTCCACCTCGTCCAGGTAGCGCTTGCCCATGCGGCGGCGCAGGCGGTCCTCCGAGACGTCCACGATCAGGCAGACGCCGCCGTTGAGGGTGACGGCCAGGGGCTGGGCGCCGCCCATGCCGCCGCAGCCGCCGGTGAGGGTGAGGGTGCCCTTGAGGGAGCCGTCGTAGCGCTTGCGGCCGATCGCGGCGAAGGTCTCGTAGGTGCCCTGGAGGATGCCCTGGGTGGCGATGTAGATCCACGAGCCGGCGGTCATCTGGCCGTACATCATCAGGCCCTCGGCCTCGAGCTCGCGGAAGGTCTTCCAGTCGGCCCAGTCGCCCACCAGGTTGGAGTTGGCGATCAGCACGCGGGGGGCCCACACGTTGGTCTTGACGACGCCGACCGGCTTGCCGGACTGCACCAGGAGGGTCTCGTCCTCCTCGAGGTCCTTGAGCGTGGCGACGATGGCGTCGTAGGCCTCCCAGGAGCGGGCCGCGCGGCCGGTGCCGCCGTAGACGACGAGGTCCTCGGGACGCTCGGCGACCTCGGGGTCCAGGTTGTTCATGAGCATCCGCAGCGGGGCCTCGGTCTGCCAGGACTTGGCGGACAGCTCGGTGCCGCGCGGGGCGCGGATGGTGCGGGACGGGTCGTGCTGGGTGAAGCCCACGGCCATGGCAGTTCCTCTCGACGGGGTGCGTGCGCCGCCGGGACGGGTGGCCCCGGTGATTTCACGGCTCGGCATGCACTTTCCGAACATTGAAACAGTGACTCGGCTCACGCGCAAGCCCGATCTGCGTGTCCCGCACCCGTTACGCTCCCTGTCATGACCACCACCCCCACCGCCTCGACGCGCACCGTGGACCGGGCCCTGGACCTGCTCGCCGCCGTCACCGAGCAGCCCCGACTGAGCCTGACCGAGGCCGCCCGCGCCACGGACCTGCCGGCGTCCACGGCGCTGCGCCTGCTGCGCAGCCTCGAGGGGTCCGGCTTCGTGGCCCGCGACGACGACGGTGCCTACCGCCCCGGTGTGCGCCTCATCCAGCTCGGGGCGCGGGCCTTCTCCCGGGACTCGCTCGTGCAGCTGGCCCGCGGGCCGATGGACCACGTCGTGGCCGCCACGGGCGAATCCGTCTACCTCTCGGTGACGACCCCTCCGGACTCCGCCGTCTACCTGGCGATCGTGGAGGGCACGCACTCGGTCCGCCACACGAACTGGGTCGGACGCACCGTCCCCCTGGCGGGCACGGCCGTGGGCGACGCCCTGCGCGGCAGCGTGGCCGCGGGGGACTACACGCTGCGCACCCGTTCCGTGGAGAAGGACGTCACCTCGCTGTCCGCCCCCATCAGCGTGGCGGGCACGGTGGTCGGGGCGCTCAGCACGCTCGTGCCGGCCTACCGCTGCACGGACGAGCTGGCGGACCGGTGCGGGGCGGCCCTCGTCGCCGCCACCCACGAGCTGGCGCACCTGCTCGGGGCGGCCGACACTCCCAGGGAACGCCCAGCCGACTCCCCTGGAAAGCCCAAGGCGCGTTCGTAGGCTGAAGCCACCTCATCGAAGGTGCGAGTGATGACGGAGAAGGCCCCGGGCCCGGCGAGAGCCGGAACCGGGGCCTTTCTCTGTGCCCGGCGCCCGAGGCGCCGGGTCCGGGATCAGCGGCGGGAGGAGACGAGACCCGCCCAGAGGCCGCCGAGCAGGCCGGCCACCGGCAGCATCCAGAACAGGTGCACGCCCGACCCGTAGAGGACGGTGTTGGAGAACACCGCGAACAGGCCCACGGCACCGAGGAAGCCACCGACCACGCCACCGACCACGTAGCGCACGACGGAGCGGGCGGCCCCGCCCATCAGCAGCACGACCAGGTACCCGGCCGCGCCCGCCAGGGCGCCGCCCACCAGGCCGAACATGAACGACTGCACCAGCACGACCCAGCCGTGGCCGGTCTCGCCCAGCGCCACGGAGCCGTTGGGATCACCCAGGCCGCCGGTGAGCACGCGCACGACGTTGCCGATGATCACGACGAGCACCGAGACGAGGATGACGCGGTTGGTGAAGCCCCAGCCGTCCACCGGGCGCAGCGGCTCGAGCACCTCCTCCTCCACCACGGCGTGGCGCACGGGGCGGGCCGGGGTGGTGTGGGCGTTCGCGGTGTGGGGCTGGACGGCGTGGCTGCCGTCGGCGTTGATGGTCATCTCTGATCTCCCGTCCCGCCCCGGGCGGGGCGCGTTCCGGGCGCCAGGGCGCCCGTCTGGTTGCACGTCTGGTTGCACGTCTGACGTGATTTTAGGCTTTTCCCAGCCCCAGGGGGTAATGGTGACCCGTCCGCCTGGCGGGGGCGGCTCAGAGGACGTCGGTGCGGCGGTTGGCGAGCGAGGGGAGGAACTCCCTGACCTCGTCGATCCGCTCGCGGGTGACCTCCGCGGTCGCCACGGCCTCCCGCTCGTCGGCGAGCTCGGCGACGGGCAGCGCCAGCGGGTCCACGATCATCGAGTGGCCCACGGTGCCGTCCGAGCACGTGTCCGCCGCGGCCACCCACACCGTGTTCTCCACCGCGCGGGCCTTGAGCAGGGTGCGCCAGTGCTCCACCTTGTGCTCGCCGGAGAACCACGCCGCGGGGATCACGAGCACGTCCGCCCCCTCCACCGCGAGACGCCGGGACAGCTCGGGGAAGCGCAGGTCATAGCAGGTGAGCAGGCCCAGGCGGAGCCCGCCGAGCTCGATCGCCGCGACGCCGCCGTCGCCGGGGGTGATCCGGTCCGACTCGCGGTGTGCGAACGCGTCGTAGAGGTGGAGCTTGCGGTACGCGCCCAGCCGGGCGCCGTCCGCGCCCACCGCCAGCAGCGTGTTGTAGGGACGCCGGTCCGGTCCCGGCTCGTAGCCGCCCGCGACGACGGCGATCCCGTGCTCACGCGCCAGCGCGGCCAGGCCCGCGGCGAACGGCTCCCAGGCCGTGGCGACGGCGTCGGGGAACTGCTCCCCCACCTCGCGGGCCCCGAGCATGGCCTCCTCGGGCAGCACCAGGAGGTCCGCCCCCTCGCCCGCGGCACGGGCGGCGAGGCGGGCCATCACGGCCAGGTTCGCCTCGACGTCGCCCACGGGCCCGAACTGTCCGACGCTGATCCTCATGCCCCCAGGGTAGCCAGGCCCCTGCCGGTGGCCGTCAGCCCTGGTCAGCGCTGGGGCCAGCCGCCACGCTGGGGACCGGGCACGACGTCGGCCCGCATCGGCCGCCGTCGTCGTCCGCCCCCCGATCCGCGCGGCACCGCGCGGCACGTCGACACCACAGGAGCAGACGCGATGACCACCCAGCAGCCCGACATCCCCGGCACGCCGGGGCCGATCACCCCCGACCTCGAGGAGCACACCGCCCTCACCCACCCGGACCAGCCCGTGGCCGTGCCGGCCCCGGACCAGCGCGGTCCGGCCCAGGTCTCCCCCACCGGCCAGGACACCGGCGCCGACCCCGCGACCGCCGCGCAGGGCTGCCCGTACCTGACCACCGCGCACGGCGTGCGCCTGCAGGACTCGGACCACTCGCTCAAGGCCGGCCGCCGCGGCCCCACCCTGCTCCAGGACCACCACCTGCGGGAGAAGCTCAGCCACTTCGACCACGAGCGCATCCCCGAGCGCGTGGTCCACGCCCGCGGCGCCGGTGCCCACGGCGTGTTCCGCGGCTACGGCACCGCCGCGAAGATCAGCCGGGCCGGCCTCTTCGCCAAGGACAAGGAGACGGAGGTGTTCGTCCGCTTCTCCACCGTGGCCGGCTCCCGCGGCTCCATGGACCTGGCCCGCGACACCCGCGGCTTCGCCACCAAGTTCTACACGGACGAGGGCACGTGGGATCTGGTGGGCAACAACATCCCCGTGTTCTTCGTGCAGGACGCCATCAAGTTCCCGGACGTCGTGCACTCGGTGAAGCCGCACCCGGACCGGGAGATCCCGCAGGCGCAGTCCGCGCACGACACGTTCTGGGACTTCGTGTCCCTGCACACCGAGGCCCAGCACCACACCCTGTGGAACATGTCCGACCGCGGCATCCCGCGCTCCTACCGCATGATGGAGGGCTTCGGCGTCCACACCTACCGCCTGATCGCGGCGGACGGTTCCACCGTGCTGGTCAAGTTCCACTGGAAGCCGATGCTCGGCGTGCACTCCGTGACCTGGGAGGAGGCGCTGCTCACCAACGGCATGGACCCGGACTTCCACCGGCGTGACCTCGCCGACGCGATCGAGGCCGGCGCCTTCCCCGAGTGGGAGCTCGGCGTGCAGGTGTTCGAGGACAACGAGGAGCAGATGTTCGAGGGCATCGACCTGCTCGACCCCACGAAGCTGGTCCCGGAGGAGCTCGCCCCCGTGCAGCCCCTCGGCCGCATGACGCTGAACGCCAACCCGTCCAACTACTTCGCGGAGACGGAGCAGGTGGCCTTCAACCCGGCCAACCTCGTGCCCGGCATCGACGTCACCAACGACCCACTCCTGCAGGGCCGCCTCTTCTCCTACCTGGACACGCAGCTCACCCGCCTCGGCGGGCCGAACTGGAACCAGCTGCCCATCAACCGCCCGCACGCCCCGGTCAACGACATGCTGCGTGACGGCTTCCACCAGAGCGCCGTGCATCGCGGCGTGGCGCCGTACCGGCCCAACTCGCTCGACGGCGGCCTGCCGTACGAAACCCCCGCGGACGACCACGCGTTCATCGAGCACCCGGAGCCGCTGCCGGCCTCGGTGAAGGAGCGCGCGCACGCCGCGTCCTTCGACGACCACTTCTCGCAGGCGCGCCTGTTCTTCCTCTCCCTCTCCGAGGTGGAGCGCGAGCACGTGGCGCAGGCGTACACGTTCGAGCTCGGCAAGTGCTACGAGCAGACCATCCGCGAGCGCCAGCTGGCCCACCTCGCCGCGATCGACACGCGACTGGCCCAGCAGGTCGCGGACGGCCTGGGCATCCCCGTTCCCGCGCCGACCGAGACCCCGGCCGACGTGCAGCCCTCCCCCGTGCTGTCCCAGATCGGCGGCGCGTGGCCGCTCGACGGCCGTCAGGTCGGCGTCGTGGTGGGCGAGTCCGTGGACGAGAAGGAGCTGGACGCCCTCGTGCAGGGCATCCACGGTGCGGGCATGGTCCCGCTGGTCATCGCGCCGAAGGGCGGCCCCGTGGCCGGGGAGATCGTGGCCCAGCGGACCTACCTGACCGCCGCGTCCATCGAGTTGGATGCCGTGGTCGTGGCCTCGCCGGCGGCCCCCGCCGCCGACGCCGCCCCCGGCCTGGACCAGAAGGCCGGCGCCGCCGACCCCGAGGCGGTGGACCCGCGCGTCATCAAGGTGCTGCAGGAGATGTGGCGCCACTCCAAGGCGATCCTCGCCCTCGAGCCGGCGGAGGCCGTCCTCGCGGCCGCCCAGGTGTCCGGCAAGGGCGTCGAGTCCGCGGCGGACGGCGCGGCCGCCGTGGCGGCGCTGAAGCAGCTCCTGCCCGCGCACCGCGTGTGGGACCGCTTCCCGACGACGGGCCGCCTGGCCGACTGACCGGCGGACCCCCGGGCGCTTTCGAACGTGAGATAGGGCCTATCTCACGTTCGAAAGCGCCCATTCGCCCTCTTTCACGTTCGAAAGTGCAGGCCAGGGCGGGCCGGGCCGGGGCGGCGGGCCGGGTCAGTCCTCGATGAGGTCCCGGACCTGGACCACCTGGTCGCGGCCCGGGCCCACGCCGATCGCGGAGATCCGGCAGCCGGAGAGCTTCTCGAGGGCCTCCACGTAGCGCTGGGCGTTCAGCGGCAGATCCGTGAACGCGCGGGCGCCCGAGATGTGCTCAGTCCACCCGTCGAAGTGCTCGTAGACCGGCTTCGCGTGGTGGAACTCGGTCTGGGTAATGGGCATGCGGTCGTGGCGCACGCCGTCCACCTCGTAGGCCACGCACACCGGGATCTTCTCGATGCCGGTGAGCACGTCCAGCTTGGTGAGGAAGTAGTCCGTGAAGCCGTTGATCCGCGCGGCGTAGTGGGCCATGACGGCGTCGTACCAGCCGGTGCGCCGCGGGCGGCCGGTGTTCACGCCGAACTCGCCGCCGGTGGTGCGCAGCTGCTCGCCCATCTCGTCGAAGAGCTCCGTGGGGAACGGGCCGGCGCCGACGCGCGTGGTGTAGGCCTTCACGATGCCGATGGTCCGGGAGAAGCGGGTGGGGCCGATGCCCGCGCCCACGGCCGCGCCGCCGGCGGTCGGGTTGGACGAGGTCACGAACGGGTAGGTGCCGTGGTCCACGTCCAGGTAGGTGGCCTGGCCGCCCTCCATGAGCACCACCTTGCCCTCGTCCAGGGCGTCGTTGAGCAGGTTCACGGAGTCCACGACCATGGGGCGCAGGCGGTCCGCGTAGCCCAGGAAGTACTCGGCGATCTCGTCCACGGTGACGGCGCGGCGGTTGTAGAGCTTCACCAGCAGCTCGTTCTTCTGCCGCAGGGCGCCCTCGATCTTCTGGCGCAGGATCGACTCGTCGAAGATGTCCTGCACGCGGATGCCCAGGCGGGCCACCTTGTCCATGTAGGCGGGCCCGATGCCGCGACCGGTGGTGCCGATCGCGCGCTTGCCCAGGAACCGCTCGGTCACCTTGTCCATGGTCTGGTGGTACGGCGCCACGAGGTGGGCGTTGGCGGAGATCTTCAGGTGCTCGCACGAGTGGCCGCGGGACTCGAGCCCGTCGATCTCCTCGAACAGCGCCTCCAGGTTCACCACCACGCCGTTGCCGATCACGGGCGTCGCGTTGGGCGAGAGGATGCCGGCGGGCAGCAGCTTGAGCTCGAACTTCTCCCCGTTGACGACGACGGTGTGCCCGGCGTTGTTGCCGCCGTTCGGCTTGACGACGTAGTCCACTCGCCCGCCCAGCAGGTCGGTGGCCTTGCCCTTGCCCTCGTCGCCCCACTGGGCTCCGACGATCGCGATCGCTGGCATCTGCATCTCTCCTCAGGGCCGCGGGTCGTCCCGGACCGGCCCGTACATGGAAAACGCCCCCTTGCGGTGCGCACGGAGGCCGTACCCCCGAATCCTACCAGCGTGACGGATGCCACCCTCTGGCTACGCTGACGCCATGAGCACCGCAGCGCCCCACACCCAGCACTCGGACTTCCCCTCCCCGACCCCCACCCGCAAGGGTCCGAGCGTGGGCACGTGGCGTCCCTGGGCCGTGCTGCCGTGGGCGCTGGCCCTCCTCGCCCTGCCCTTGATCGCGCTCGCCCTGCGCTCCAACTTCGGCGCGAACGGCTGGATGACGGTCATCTACATGGTCTTCGGCGCCCTGCCCCACGAACTCGTCCTCATGGTCCTGGTGGGAAGCCTGTTCCTCCTGCCCCGCGTGAACCCGCAGGATGAGCAGCGGGGCGGCATCCGGCTGGGGCGCCTGCTGCACACGCTGCTGGGCGTCTCCTGGGGGTCCTTCGCGCTGGCCGCGATCATCTTCCCCGACGGCGGCGACCACCCGGACTCCGGCGCCACGACCCCGGTGCTCATGGACCTGCTCGGCAAGAGCACCGCGATGGACGTCGGCATCGTGGGCGGCCTCGCCCTCGTGGCCGTCAGTGCGCTCACCGGTCTCGCGGTGATCGTGGTGTGCGTGGTGCGGCGGATCCGCGCCGTTCGCTGAGCACGCTCCCGACGACGGCGGTCAGCGCGCCGACATGACGCGCTGACCGTCACGGTCACGGCGCGTTCAGGCGTTGGCGGGCTCGGCCGTGCCCGCGCCCCGGCGGCGCAGCTCGGGCTTCACGGTGCCCTCGGCGCCCGTGTCGGGTCGGGCGTCCTCCGCGGCCCCGGCCTCCGAGGCGACGGCCGCACCGGAGCCGCACGAGCCGGCGCCGTCCGTGCCGGCGCAGCAGCCGCCGGCCGGGGCGCCGTCGTCGGCCGTGGCCCGCCGCGCACGCTCCTCGGCGCCGAGCACGGTGAAGCCGGCGTCGGCGATCATCTGCAGATCCGCCTCGGCGTCCTGGCCCTCGGAGGTGAGGTAGTCGCCGAGGAAGATCGAGTTGGCCACCTGCAGGCCGACCGGCTGCAGGGAACGCAGGTGCATCTCGCGGCCGCCGGCGATGCGCAGCTCCTTGTCCGGGCAGGCCAGGCGGACCATGGCGAGGATCCGGAGGCACTCGAGCGGGGTGAGCTGCTGGTGGCCCTGCAGCGGGGTGCCGTCGAAGGGCATGAGGAAGTTGACGGGGATGGAGTCGGAGTCCAGGTCGCGGAGCGCGAGGACGGCCTCGACGAGCTGCTCGTGCGTCTCCCCCATGCCCGCGATCAGGCCGCTGCAGGAGGACAGGCCGGCGGCGCCGGCCCGCTGCACGGTGTCCACGCGCTGCTCGTAGGTGTGGGAGGTGCAGATGGACTCATAGTGGGACTCGGCCGTGTTGAGGTTGTGGTTGTAGGCGTCGACGCCGGCGTCCTTGAGCTTCTCGGCCTGACCGTCCTTGAGGAAGCCGAGGCACGCGCACACCTCGACGTCCGGGTGCTGGGCCTTGAGGTCGCCGACCATGCCGGCCACGCGGTCGACGTCGCGGTCCGTGGGACCGGTGCCGGAGGCCACCATGCACACGCGCGAGGCGCCGCCGGCGATGCCCAGGCCCGCCTGGCGGACGGCCTCCTCCGGCTTGAGCCACGTGTAGCGCAGGATCTCGGCCTCGGTGCCGAGACGCTGGGAGCAGTAGGTGCAGTTCTCCGGGCAGAGGCCGGTCTTGAGGCTGACCAGGTAGTTGACCTTGACCGTGCGGCCGAAGTGCTTCTCGCGCAGGCGCGAGGCCGCCGCGACGATGCGGAACGTGTCCGCGTCCGGGGCGTCCAGCACAGCGACGGCCTCTTCAGCGGTGAGGCGGTGGCCCGCCTCGACGCGGTCCACGAGGGCCTCGGGGTCGAGGGCGGCGGCGGGGCGGGGGTCGACGGCGGCGGCGTCCTGGGTGGCGGTCATGCGGGCCTCTCCGGTGGGCGGGGCTCGGCCCCGGGTGGGTCTGACCCGAGGGACTCTAACAGTGTTCATTGAACAGTGTTCAGGAGCGGGGGGCCATGACCCCGACGTCAGCGCCTGCGCCGGTCCAGAGGGACCGGCTCGGGCCGGGGCTGCTCCTCGAGCGTCGTCGCCGCGAGGATGCCGTGGGCGGCGGCAGCGAGCACCGCGCCGAGCGGACCGGCCCCGACCGCCCGGACGCCGGCGTCGTCGATCACGTTCAGCACCAGCGCCGGAATGACCGCGGCCCCCATCAGCAGCATCACCCACGCGGTGGAGCCGGCTCCGGCGTCGAACACGTTGCGGCGAGCCTGCTCCGCCTCGACCCGGTGATGCACCCCTCGCAAGGCGAGCATCGCCCCGAGGGCCGTGACGGCCACCAGCGTCAGACCCCACCCCAGTCCCAGATCCTGCCGCAGCCCCGCGAACACACCAGCCGAACCCACCAGGGCAGATGCCACACCGATGCGCCACCGCCACTCACGCTCATTCCCCACCCGGCTCACAGCCCCATGCTGGCACACGGCCCTCGGAGGCGGAGCGGCAGATCATGCGGTCGTGGCCGGCGGGATCACTCCTGCGTAAGGGGCGGATGGAACTCCGAGGCGAGCATCGCGTAGGTGGCGCCATCCACCCAGCCGCGCGTGAGATGCAGAGACTCCTCCTTGAACGTGCCCTCGTGACGCATCCCCACCTTCTCCATGATGCGCAGGCTCGGAGCGTTGTCCGCGAAGGCATGAGCCTCCACGCGCCGCACACCCAGATCGTCGAACGCGAAGCCCAGCAGGGCTCGCGCAAGCTCGGTGCCATAGCCCTGCCCGGCCTGGCGCGGATCGATCGTCCAGCCGAGCTCGGCCTGGGCGTCCCGGGCTTCCTCCCGCGGGCCGCCCTGACTCCACGCGTCCTGCACCGCGACCTTCCCGACACCGACGATGACGTCTCCGGCCCGCACGGTGAGACGGTCCCCCGCCCCGAGGTAGGACTCGCGCAGCGCGTTCTCACTCTCCGGGCGGCCGGAGGTCCACGACCACACCTGCTCACGACGGCAGAAGCTCCACACGGCGGGTGCATCGAGACCCCGGAACGGGGTGAGGGTCAGCCGGCGGGCTCGCAGCGGGAAGCAGACGCCTCGACTCGCGGCGAGCTCCAGGAGAGGGGTGGCCATGACAGACAGGGTACGAACAAAAGTTCTCGAGTCAGCCCCCGGACAGACCAGTGCCCGCACCCTGCGTCGATGTCAGATCCACGCGGCCAGCCAGGGCCCGTTGACCTCGGGCAGATCCCGCCACGGAGTCCCGCACCTGCACTGGCAGATGATCGCTTCGACCATCGTGCGGGCATCCGAGAAGGGTCGGCCCTGCTGGCCCGTGCGGTCTGGAGCAGCGGGGCGATCAGCTCCGATTTGGCGTCGGAGACGACCTGGAACCGGGACATAGCTCCCCGGATCTCAGCGGGTCCCTGGAGCCATTCTCAGACACGCCCTAGGCCATCTCCAGCGCCGAGGCCCGCCTCACATCCGAGGAGGTCCTCCACGCTCAGGTGACGCGGCTCAGACACGATGCAACAGTCGATCGAGGGCCTCTCGGGTCAAGCCCCTTGTGGTGGTGTAGCGGTTGGATCCTTCGTTGGGGCTGTCAGGCGCTGAGCTCGAGGGCAGTGTCGGTGTCGGTGCCCACCTCGCTTCCGGTGTCCTCGACGGGGGTGAGGCGGCAGCGGGCGAGGACCTCGAGGCCGAGGTAGCGGCGCCCTTCGGCCCATTCGTCGGTCTGCTCGGCCAGCACCGCCCCGACCAGCCTGACGATGGCTGCCCGGTTGGGGAAGATGCCCACCGCGTCGGTGCGGCGGCGGATCTCCCGGTTGAGCCGCTCGGCCGGGTTGTTCGACCAGATCTGCGTCCAGACGTCCTTCGGGAACGTCGTGAAGGCCAGGATGTCCGCCCGGGCATCACCGAGGTGCTCGGCCACCGCCGGGAGCTTCTCGCTTACGTAGTCCAGCAGCCGATCGAACTGCGCGTTCACCGCCGTGGCGTCGGGCTGGTCGTAGACCGAGTGGAGCATGGCCTTCACCGCCGGCCACATGGACTTCGGGGTGATGCCCATCAGGTTCGCCGCGTAGTGGGTCCGGCACCGCTGCCAGGTGGCGCCGGGCAGGTTGGCGGCGATGGCGTCCTTGAGCCCGGCATGGGCGTCACTGGTGACCAGGCGGACCCCGGCCAGGCCCCGGGCCACGAGGTCAGCGAAGAACTCGTTCCACGCCGCACCGGTCTCACTGGTCGCCACGCGCATCCCCAGGACCTCGCGGTGGCCGTCACCGTTGACCCCGGTAGCCAGCAGCACCACCGCGTTGACCACCCGCCCGCCCTCGCGGACCTTCATCGTCAGCGCGTCCGCGGCCACGAACGTGAACGGACCGGCCTCATCCAGGGGCCGGTGGCGGAAGGACTCCACGTGTTCATCCAGGTCCGCGGCCATCCTGGAGACCTGGGACTTGGAGAGGGCATTGATCCCCAGGGTCTTGACCAGCTTGTCCATCCGCCGGGTACTCACCCCGGCCAAGTAGCAGTCCGCCACCACGGTGATCAGCGCCGACTCCGCTCTCTTTCGGCGTTCCAGCAGCCACTCCGGGAAGTACGTCCCAGAGCGCAGCTTCGGGATGGCTACATCGACCGTGCCGACCCGGGTGTCCAGGTCCCGGTGCCGGTACCCGTTGCGCTGGGCGGACCGTGTCGGGGTGGGCTTGCCCCATTCGGCGCCGACCACCGCGTCGGCATCGGCGGAGAGCAGGGTGTTGATCATGGTCTGCAGCAAGTGGCGCATCATGTCCGGGGACGCTTCGGACAGGGCTTCGCTCAGCAGGCCGGCAGGGTCGAGAATATGAGGAGCGGTCATCGTGATGACTCCATTCGAGGGTGCTGTGAGAGGTTCACTCGAAGGATCACACGGTGGCCGCGTCCACGTCTGAGACGACGTGCCCGACCACCGGGCGCTACACCACTATGCGGGACTCAACTGCCTCTCGCCCGGCGGCCCGCTCACGGACGTCGTCGGAGTCCATGAGGTCCAGCGCCACGACTGTTTCAGTGCGAAGCAGGGCGGAGGGATCCACGGGTGCAGGTATGTGGCGGATCACCACTTCCCCCGCCGCCGAGGCGTCGAGGCGGAGCCGCGACTGGAGAGCCTCCAGGTCGCCGAGCAGATAGCCCTCCTCCCGCTGGTTCCCTTCGACAGCGGCGAGCCCGAAGCGGCGGGCGAGATCCGACTGATCCAGGGCGGACACCCCCGAGGGCACGAGAACGTCGGCGAGCTTGGCTCGGGCTCGAGGCGAGGCGTGGAACCGGTGGGGCCGGGCCCTGTTCTCAGCCAGTCGGTGCATCTCGGCAGCGGTGAGCGTTCGCAGCCGGGAGCGCAGACGGGAGATCCGCGGCTGGTCAAGGAAGGCCCGTCCGTTTCCTCCGGCAAGGAGGTCGACGGCGGCCCAGGCGGTCCGCGGAGCCCAGGTGCGGCCGATACCCGGCGCCCTGCGGGCACGACGGGCCAGGGCGCGCTCATCGATGAACCAGGATTCTCCGAGGCGGCGGGCCGGCACATCACCGCGCTCGACGAGACGCCGCACATAGCGGTCGGAGACCTTGAGGCGCTCGGCGGCCTCCCCCACCGTCAGAAGAGTCATGCAAGAAGAGTACCGGAGTCGGGCCTGTTCATGCATGCCCGGGGAGCCCTGGCTTTGAGACCCTGTCATGCCATGCGCCGAGAGCGCGTGGCCCTCTCTCTAGAGCCGTACTCCACCAGAGCGGAGACGCGAGGGCCATCGACAGCAGCGCTTGGAAGGAAACAACACGCCCCAGGGCGATCCCTTCGGCCTGGCGCTCCTTGATCCTTCGACGCGCGAACTCAGCGAATGCGGCCTGGATGCCGAGCATGAGTCCGGCTACGGGGGAAGTGCCGGGCCTGGGCACCGTGATCTCACTCGGTCGAGACCCGCACGGTGCATCCCTTGTCGGTGAGCTCGTCCACGATCGCGTACAGATTCCGGGTGACCCGGCCGAGCCGGGCCACGACGTCGTCGACCGCTGGGGGATCGACCGCGCCGGCACTCTCGTCAGCGAGCTCCCGGCCAGGGACGCGGCCCACGTCCCGCCCACGACGATCGAGCGCCTAGAGTGATCCACATCACTCTCGCCGTGGCCTCTCACCCTGAACAGGAGCCTCATGTCCGCCACGTCCACACGTCCGCCCACACCCGGACCCTCGGGCCGTACCGCCCGCGAGGGCACGTTCTTCAGCCGCGCCATGCGCCCGCTGAACACGACGATGGAGCGGTTCATCCCGTCCTCGCTCGTGTTCACCATCGTGCTCACGTTCGCGGTGGCAGCCCTGTGCCTGCTGCTCACTCCGGCCGGGCCGGCCGACGTCGTCGTGGGCTGGGGTGACGGTCTGTCCGGACTGCTGGCGTTCATCACGCAGATGGCGCTCGTGCTCATGCTCGGACACATCCTGGCGAACACCGGCCCGGTGCGCCGTCTGCTCGCCAGGCTCGCCAGCATTCCCCGCACGCCCCTGGCCGCCTACATCTTCGTGTTCGTGGTGGCGGCGGCGGCCTCCCTCATCACGTGGGGCCTGGGCCTGGTGGTCGGTGCGCTGCTGGCCAAGGAGGTCGCGGCGCAGGCCCGTGAGCGCGGGCTGGTCCTGCACTTCCCGATGCTGGTGGCCGCCGGGTTCTCCGGGTTCGTGGTGTGGCACATGGGGTACTCGGGCTCCGGCCCGCTGACGGCCGCCACCCCCGGTTCGTTCCTCACGGAGAGCCTGGACGGCCGGACGGTCCCGGTCTCGGAGACCACCTTCTCCTGGTGGAACATCACCGCCGCCGTGGTGACCGTGCTCGTCGTGGCCCTGGCCCTGTTCCTCGTCGCCCCGCGCGCCGGGGACCGGATCGTGGAGCTGGAGATCGACGCGCGGGACCAGGACGCCGTGCCCGCACCGGAGATCGAGACGCCGGCGGACCGCCTCGACGCCTCCCGTGTCCCCACGCTCCTCGTGGGCGCCATGCTCGTGGTCTATCTGGTGATGCACTTCGTCGGCGGCGGCACCCTCACCCTGGACATCGTCAACTGGTCCTTCCTCGCGCTGATCCTGCTGCTGGTGCGCAGCCCGCACGAGCTGATCGGCCTCACCCAGTCGGCCGCGTCCAACGTGGGCGAGATCCTGCTGCAGTTCCCCCTCTACGCGGGCATCCTCGGCATGATGACGACCACCGGCCTGGTGGCGGTGCTCTCGGACGCCTTCGTGGCGATCTCGAACCCGGTGACGTTCGGCCTGCTGGCATTTCTGGCCGCGGGCCTCGTGAACTTCTTCGTCCCCTCCGGCGGCGGACAGTTCGCCGTGCAGGGCCCGATCATGCTCCAGGCCGGCGACGCGCTCGGCGTGGACCCGGCCATCACCATCATGGCCGTCTCCTACGGCGACCAGTGGACCAACATGATCCAGCCGTTCTGGGCAATCCCCCTTCTGGCGATCGCCGGGCTGAAGATGCGCGACATCCTGGGGTACACCACGGTCGTGCTGCTCGCGTCGGGGCTCGTCTTCGGCGGCACGCTCCTGCTCGTCTCGCTCTGACCCGATCGGCCGATGCCGGACGTGGCAGGACAGACGAAGGGCCCCGGGATCACCGGGGCCCTTCGCCTGTCATCACTCGCACCTTCATCACTCGCACCTCGATGAAGTGGTTCCACCGTACGAACCGAGCATGGGCGCAGCCGTCACGCAGCCTGGCAGTTGCCTGGCAATGGCCGCCTCAGCCCAGGGCACCGCCGGACTCCGCCAGGTAGCACGTGCCGCACAGGGACTCGTAGGTCACCTGGACACCGTCGATCGCCACCTGGTCCCCCTCGAACACGAAGTGCTCGGCGCCCGTGGCCGGGTCAACGACCTTGCGCGTGTTGAACACCGCCTTCCGGCCGCACCGGCAGATGGTCTTCAGCTCCTCGAGGGAGTGCGCCAGCTCCAGCAGCCGCGCGGAGCCCGGGAAGGAGCGGGTGCGGAAGTCGGTGCGCAGTCCGTAGGCGATCACGGGGACGCCGTCGAGCACGGCGATGCGCAGCAGGTCGTCCACCTGCGCCGGCTCGAGGAACTGTGCCTCGTCCACGAGCAGACACGCCACGGGCGGGGCCTCCACGTGCCCCACGAGGGCGTCCGGGTCGTCACCGGTGGCGTGCCGGCGGAACAGCTCCCGCACGTCCGCGCCCGCCGGGACGAGGAAGTCCACGGCGCGGGTCACACCGAGGCGGGAGACGACGTCGCCCTCCCCCTTCACGTCCACCTCCGGCTTGGCCAGCAGCACCCGCTGGCCGCGCTCCTCGTAGTTGAAGGCGGCCTGCAGCAGGCCCGTGGACTTGCCGGAGTTCATGGCCCCGTAGCGGAAGTAGAGCTTGGCCACGGCTCCGCTCAGCCCTGGGCGCGGCCCTGGCCGGCCTCGATCTGCTCTGCGGCCGTGGGGTCCGAGTCCCGCAGGAAGGTGCGGATGCGCTCGACCTCCTCGGACTCCCCGATCCCGGCGGCCGCGCGGCCCAGCGCGTACAGGGCGCGCAGGAAGCCGTGGTTGGGCTCGTGGGCGTACGGCACCGGGCCGGCGCCGCGCCACCCCGCCCGGCGCAGCGCGTCCAGACCCCGGTGGTAGCCGACGCGGGCGTACGCATAGGAGTCCACGGTCCGGCCCTCGGCCCACGCGTCCTCCGCCATGAGCGCCCACACCAGGGAGGACTCGGGCGCCATCGGCACGATGTCCTCGGGCAGGTCACCTGCCTCGAGCCGGGCCAGCACCTCCGGCTCCTCCGGCAGGCGCGTGGCCGGCGGCTCCATCAGGTTCTTGCCGATCAGGGACTCGGACATGGGATGCCTCTTCTCCTCGCGGACGATGCGGTCGCGGCCGAGTCTATCGACGGCGCCGGACGCCGGACGGATCGCCGTCCCCGCGTCCAGGACGGTCCGGTACCGTAGGCGCAGCGTCCGTCCGCAGCCCCACGCTCCCGGGGCCGGGCCGCCGATGCCGTCGAAGGAGCCTCCATGACCCACCCCGCGCCCGCCCGCCGCCGTGCCCCGCTGGCCGTCGGCGTCGCCGCCCTCGCCCTCGCCCTGGCCGGCTGCGGCTCGGCCGGCCAGTCCGGTGAGCCCGCCTCGTCGACCGCCGCGGCGCCCAGCGGATCGGCGGCCTCGGCCGCGGCCGGCTCGGCCACGGAGAGCCCCACCGACCCCGCGTCCGCCGCGGCGTCCCGCGTCCGTGAGGCCCTCGCGTCGGAGTCCGCCGAGGGCACCCCGCGCGCCGAGCCGCGTCAGGCGTTCGAGACCGTCGGCCCGGGCATCAAGGACGGCGCCGCCACCGAGGCCTGGAAGAACACGGCCGCGGTCCGCAACGACACCGTCTCCGTGATGGACTGCACGCGCGACGTCCTGGACCAGCGCACCCTGGACGCCGTCGCCACGCACATCCCGGACAGCTCGAACATCGAGATCGTGCAGCTGTTCGCCTCGCAGGACGAGACCCACGAGTTCCTCACCTGCGTCTACAACGGCTACTTCGAGTACAGCCCCGGCATGCCCCTGGCGCAGGTCCACTACCAGCACAACCTCGACGGCTCCCGCCTGGAGTGGTGCCAGGAGGAGCCCGCCGCCGTGGCGGACGAGTACACGTTCGACCCGAAGACCGGCAAGGGGCTGCTCGCCCTGCTGCGCCCCGGCATGGTCGGCGGCCAGGACGGCGCCCCCCTGCTGCCCCAGCGCACCGCGTGGGCCTGCTCCGAGGACGGCAGCGAGATGGTCTCCGTGACCATGGGCTCCATGGAGGGCTTCGGCGACGCCAACGGCGGCCTCACCCAGGTGAAGAACTCGCCGGTCGCGCAGAGCACCACCCTCGTCACCGAGACCCGCGACCACCTCGCGGACACCGTGCTGAAGGACGCCGGGGACTTCCAGGAGGTCATCAAGCTCAGCTCGCCGTTCTTCCTGAACGCGCAGATGGACGAGGAGACCCTGGCCCAGGCCCGGGAGATCCCCACCGGCCGCGTGCCCGACGAGCTGCTGAACAACCAGTCCACGATCGACCGCCCCGAGGGCGCCCCCGGCCCCGTGGCCCCCGGCCAGCCGCCGCGGCCGTTCCAGGGCGCCGCGCGGGAGGCCGCCGAATCCCAGCGGGCCGCGGAGGCGTCCGCCTCGGCGTCGGCCAGCCCGTCACCGACGAAGTCGGCTTCGGCCTCCCCGTCCCCCTCCACGTCCGGGGACTGACACCCGGCACGACGACGGCCGGTCACCTCGTGAGGTGACCGGCCGTCGTCGTGGGGCCCGGCGGATCAGGCCTTCGCCGCGGCGTCGTCCTGACCGGCGAAGTGCCGGCGGTACGCGCCCAGGGTGAGGAACGCCGGGTACTCCGGCGGCAGGGCCGACTCGCAGAACACGCGCACCGCGTCCTCGAACCGGTGGCCCTCGGGCAGCGGGCCGGCGAGGATCCGAGCGTGCTCCTCGCGGATCAGCTGCTCCATCCAGCCGCGGTTGGCGGTCCGCACGCCGCCCTCGGTCAGCTGCACACCGGTGCCGTTGTGTGCCCACTGCCAGATCTGGGACCGGGAGATCTCCGCCGTGGCGGCGTCCTCCATGAGTCCGTGGATCGCGGCGGCGCCGTTCCCCCGCAGCCAGGACTCGATGTAGCGGATCCCGACCTCGATGTTCATCCGCACGCCGGCCTCGGTCACCGAGCCCGTGGTCGCGGCGACGTCGAGCAGGGCGGCCTCGTCCGGCACCACGTCCTCGCGGCGGCGGGTGCGGATCTGGTTCGGGGCCTCGCCGAGCACGGCGTCGAACTCCTCCCGGGCGACCGGCACGAGGTCCGGGTGCGCCACCCACGAGCCGTCGAAGCCGTCGCCGGCCTCGCGGGCCTTGTCCGCGCGCACCTTCTCCAGCGCGGCGGCGTTGGCCTCCTCGTTCCGGCGGTCCGGGATCACGGCAGACATGCCGCCGATCGCCGAGGCGCCGCGCCGGTGGCAGGCCCGGACCAGCTGCTCCGTGTAGGCCCGCATCATCGGCTGGGTCATGGTCACCTCCGAGCGGTCCGGGAGGACGAACTCGGCCCCGCGGTCCCGGAAGTTCTTGATGATGGAGAAGATGTAGTCCCAGCGGCCGGCGTTGAGGCCCGCGGCGTGGTTGCGCAGCTGGTACAGGATCTCCTCCATCTGGAACGCCGCGGTGATCGTCTCGATCAGCACGGTGGCCCGGATGGTGCCCTGGGGGATGCCCAGCTCGTCCTGCGCCGCCACGAACACGCAGTTCCACAGCCGCGCCTCGAGATGGGACTCGAGCTTGGGCAGGTAGAAGTACGGGCCGTGGCCGCGGCGGATCAGCTCGTCGGCGTTGTGGAAGAAGTACAGGCCGAAGTCCACGAGGGCGCCGGCCATCGGCTCGCCGTCCACACGGATGTGGTCCTCGAGGAGGTGCCAGCCGCGCGGGCGGACGATGATGGTCGGCCGGTCCGTGAGCTCGCGCTCGCGCAGCCGGTACTCCTTGCCCTCGGGGGAGGTGAAGTCGATCCGGTCGCGGATCGCGTCGAACAGGTTGACCTGCCCGTCCAGCATCCGGTCCCAGGACGGCGTCGAGGAGTCCTCGAAGTCGGCGAGCCAGCCCGAGGCGCCCGAGTTGAGGGCGTTGATCGTCATCTTCCGATCCACGGGGCCGGTGATCTCCACGCGGCGGTCCTGCAGGCCGGGGGCCAGCGGCGCCACACGCCAGGAGTCGTCCTCGCGGACCCGGCGGGTGGACCGCAGGTAGTGCGGGTTCCAGCCGTCGGTGATGCGGCGCCGGGTGTACTCCCGCTCCTCGAGCAGCCGCCGGCGGCGGTCCTCGGCCAGCCGGTGCAGGCGGCCGAGGAACGCCAGCGCCTCGTCCGTGAGGATCTCGGCCTGCCGCCCGTCGACCGGCCCGTGGACGGTCACCACGGGGGCGGCGCCCTCGGGGATGACGACGGGGATGGCCTGGGTGCTCACGTCATGCGGCAGGGGCGTGTGCTCCCGAACGTCGTCGGCATGGATCTCGTGCAGGGTGGGGGTCGTGGTCTGCGGGCTCATGGGACTGCCTCCTCGCGGTCTCGGCTGAGCGGATCAGTGGAACTGGCCGGACTCCGTGGAGCCCGCCAGGGCCACCGTGGAGCTGTCCGGGTTGATGGCGGTGGACACGGCGTCGAAGTAGCCGGTGCCGACCTCGCGCTGGTGCTTGGTCGCGGTGTAGCCGCGGGCCTCGTCGGCGAACTCGCGCTCCTGCAGCTCGACGTACGCGGACATCTGGCGCTCGTTGTATCCCTTGGCCAGGTCGAACATCGAGTGGTTCAGGGCGTGGAAGCCGGCCAGCGTGATGAACTGGAAGGTGTAGCCCATGGCGCCCAGCTCGCGCTGGAACTTGGCGATGGTGTCGTCGTCGAGGTTCTTCTTCCAGTTGAAGGACGGCGAGCAGTTGTAGGCCAGCATCTGGTCCGGGAACTCGGCCTTGACGGCCTCGGCGAACTTCCGGGCCAGCTCGAGGTCCGGCGTGCCGGTCTCCATCCAGATCAGGTCCGCGTGGGGGGCGTAGGCCTTGGCGCGGGCGATGCAGGGCTCGACGCCGTTGCGGACCTTGTAGAAGCCCTCCGCGGTGCGCTCACCGGTGATGAACTCGGCGTCGCGCTCGTCCACGTCCGAGGTGATCAGGGTGGCCGCCTCGGCATCGGTGCGGGCGATGATCACGCTGGGCACGTCGGCGACGTCGGCGGCCAGGCGGGCGGCGTTGAGCGTGCGGATGTGCTGGCCGGTGGGGATGAGCACCTTGCCGCCGAGGTGGCCGCACTTCTTCTCGGAGGCCAGCTGGTCCTCCCAGTGCACACCGGAGGCGCCGGCGGTGATCATCGACTTCATGAGCTCGTAGGCGTTGAGCGGGCCGCCGAAGCCGGCCTCGGCGTCGGCCACGATCGGCACGAGCCAGTCCTCGACGCTGCTGACGCCCTCGGCGTGCTCGATCTGGTCCGCGCGCAGCAGGGCGTTGTTGATGCGGCGCACCACCTGCGGCACGGAGTTGGCCGGGTACAGGGACTGGTCCGGGTACGTGTGGCCAGAGAGGTTGGCGTCCGCGGCGACCTGCCAGCCGGAGAGGTAGATGGCGCGCAGCCCGGCCTTGACCTGCTGGACGGCCTGGTTGCCGGTGAGGGCGCCGAGGGCGTTGGTGAACTCACCGCGGGCGTTCTCGTCCTTCAGCTGGGTCCACAGCTTCTCGGCGCCGCGGCGGGCCAGCGTGTGCTCCTCCTGGATGCGGCCGCGGAGACGGACGACGTCCTCGGCGGTGAAGCTGCGCTCGACGCCGGCCCAGCGGGGGTTGTTGTCCCAGTCGTGCTGGAGCTGTTCGGCGGAGGCGGGAGTGGAGTGGTGGGGCTGGGTGGTCATGACGTCCTCCTGAGGATCGGTCCGGTTCGTGAAGGGTTCGGTGCGACGTGTCCGTCGCTGCCGTTGACATCCACCTTGGCCCCGGGCAAGGCCCTCTGGAGCACAAAATCGGTGGAAACTCCGGCCGTTCCTGCCACTGGGTCAGAACGTGACAGTCCTTGCGCCCCCATGTGGCATGGATCACGGCAACGGCCCCCCGCTTGTCAAGAATGTGACTTTCTTTCCGTCACACGTGATCTCCTCCCCGGTTCCGTCTACAGTTCCGCGCATGATGACCCGCCCGCTTCCCGAGGACAGCGCGACCGTGGACACCGTCGCGCTGGGCCGCCGCGTCCGGCACCTGCGCAAGCAGGCCGGCCTCACCCTGGACCAGCTCGCGGAGCGCACGGGAGTGAGCGGCTCCCACCTGTCCCTCGTGGAGAACGCCCGCCGCGAGCCGCGGCTCTCGCTGGTCCAGCGGATCGCGGAGGTCCTGGGCGTGCCGGTCGAGGACCTGCTCACCGGCCGGGCCCCCACCCGGCGGGCCGAACTGGAGATCGAGGTCGAACGGTTCGCGCGCTCGGAGCACTACGCCTCCCTCGGCCTGCCGCCGCTGCGCATCGGGCCCCGCACCCCCACCGAGGTCCTCGAGGTGATCGCGGGGCTGGAGGCCGAGCTGCGCCGTCGCCTGGAGGAGCAGGCCGCCACCCCCGAGGAGGCGCGCCGCGCCAACGCCCAGCTGCGCGCCCGGATGCGCGCGGTGGACAATCACTACCCCGACCTCGAGGCCGAGGCGCATCGGCTGCTCGACGCGATCGGCCACACGGGCGGGCCGCTGGGCCTGCACGCGGTCTCGGAGCTGGCCGAGCACCTCGGCTTCACCCTGCGCTTCGTCCCGGACCTGCCGCACTCCACGCGCTCCGTCACGGACCTCAAGCACGGGCGCATCCACATCAGCGGCTCCCGCTCCTCGGACCACGACCGCCGCACCGTGGTGCTCCAGGCCCTCGCCGCCGCCGTCCTGGGCCACGGCGAGCCGCGGGACTACGAGGACTTCCTCGCCCAGCGTGTGGCGGTGAACTACCTGGCGGGCGCGCTGCTCATGCCGCAGCGGGCGGCGTCGTCGCTGCTGCGGGCCGCCCAGAAGCGCCGGGACCTGTCCGTGGACGACCTGAAGGACGCGTTCGGCGTCTCCTACGAGGCCGCCGCGCACCGGTTCACCAACCTGGCCACCGTGGACCTGGGCATCCGCTGCCACTTCCAGAAGGTCCACGAGACCGGGGTGATCCACAAGGCCTACGAGAACGACGGGATCGTGTTCCCCGCCGACCACACCGGTGCGATCGAGGGCCAGCAGGCGTGCCGGAAGTGGGGCGCACGGCAGGCCTTCTCCCGCAACGACCGGTTCCGCGCCCACACGCAGTACACGGACTCGCCCAACGGGACGTTCTGGTGCACCTCGATGATCGAGAACGGCCCCGACGGGCTGTTCGCCCTCTCCGTGGGCACCCCGTTCGAGCATGCCCGGTACTTCCGCGGCGCGGACACCCGCCACCGGGTCACCTCCACGTGCCCCGATCCGCGCTGCTGCCGCCGCCCCGACCCCGAGCTCGAGGCCGCGTGGGGCGGGCACGTGTGGCCCGCGGCCCGCATGCACGCGCATCTGCTGGCGGCCATGCCCACGCAGACCTTCCCCGGTGTGGACGAGCGTGAGGTCTTCGAGTTCCTCCAGGCCCAGGAGGAGCGGGAGGGCTGAGGACGACGCCGGCCCGCACCCTCACGCGAGGGTGCGGGCCGGCGCGGCGGACGGCGGGGTCAGCCGATGCTCTTGCCGGCCGAGTTCAGCTCGGTGCAGGCCTGGACCACGCGGGCGGCCATGGCCTCCTCGGCCTTGGCGCCCCACACGCGGGGGTCGTACTGCTTCTTGTCGCCGACCTCGCCGTCGACCTTCAGGACGCCGTCGTAGTTCTCGAACATGTGCCCGGCCACCGGGCGGGTGAACGCGTACTGGGTGTCCGTGTCCACGTTCATCTTCACGACGCCGTACTCCACCGAGTCGGCGATCTCCTGGGCGGCGGAGCCGGAGCCGCCGTGGAACACGAGGTCGAACGGGCGCTCCTTGCCGAACTTCTCGCCCACGGCCTGCTGGATCTCCTGCAGGATCTCCGGGCGCAGCTTCACGTTGCCCGGCTTGTAGACGCCGTGCACGTTGCCGAAGGTCAGCGCGGTGAGGTAGCGACCGTGCTCGCCGAGGCCGAGGGCCTCCACCGTGGCGATGCCGTCCGCCACGGTGGTGTAGAGCTTCTCGTTGATCTCGTGGGCCACGCCGTCCTCCTCGCCGCCCACGACGCCGATCTCCACCTCGAGGATCTGCTTGTTGGCGTGGGTGCGGGCGAGCAGCTCGCGGCCGATCCGCAGGTTCTCCTCGAGGGTCTCGGCGGAGCCGTCCCACATGTGGGAGTTGAAGATCGGGTCGCGCCCGGCCTTCACCTCGGCCTCGGAGGCGTCCAGCAGGGGCAGGACGAAGCCCTCGAGCTTGTCCTGGGGGCAGTGGTCCGTGTGCAGGGCGATGTTCACGGAGTACTTCTTGGCGACCTCGCGCGCGAACGCCGCGAAGGCCAGCGAGCCGGCGACCATGTCCTTCACGGAGGAGCCGGAGAAGTAGGCGGCGCCGCCGGTGGAGACCTGGATGATGCCGTCCGAGCCGGCCTCGGCGAAGCCGCGGATGGCGGCGTTCAGGGTCTGGGAGCTGGTGACGTTGATCGCCGGGTAGGCGAAGGCGCCGTTCTTGGCGGCGTCGATCATCTCGGCGTACTTCTCCGGGGATGCGATGGGCATGCTGCAGCTCCTAGGCGTCGTCGACTCGGGCAGGCGGGGGAGCGCGGCGGGCGCGCCGCCCTCGGGCTCATCCTATCCGCGCGGCCGGACCCGCCCCAGGGCCCCGGGCCCGACGGCGACGCCGGCCTGGGCACGGGCCCGTCGCTGGCCTAGGGTGAGCTGCGTCACATTCACATCCGAGAGACCGGAGACCGCCATGGCCCCCGCACGCCGCCCCTCCCGCCCCCTCGCCCTGGCCGCCGCCGTGGCCGTCGTCGCCGGGTTCGGCGCGCCGCACGCTGCCCTGGCCCAGGAGTCCGCCCCGGCCCCGGACGCGCCGGAGGTGAGCTCCGCCGTCGCGGACCTCTCGCAGCCGGCCACGACGGCCGAGGACGCCCGCTGGAACGCGGCCCGGGACGCCCTGGCGGCCGCCTCGGTCGACGACCCCTTCTACCTGCCGCCCGCCGTCGTGCCCGCGACCCCCGGCGCCCTGATCCGCAGCGAGCCCGCCGCCTTCTATCTGGATCCCGTGCGGCTGGTGCAGGTGCCCGCGCACGCCACGCGCATCATGTACGCCTCGCAGGACGCCCAGGGCCGACCCGTCGCCGTGACCGGCACCGTGCTGACCCCCACCGCCCCCTGGACGGGCGGCGGCGAGCGCCCCGTGATCGGCTACGCGGTGGGCACCCAGGGCGCGGCGGACCGCTGCGCCCCCTCGCGCACCCTCTCGACCGGCGCGCAGTACGAAGGCGTCGGGATCACGTCCCTGCTGAGCCGCGGCCACGCCGTGGTGGTCACCGACTACGAGGGCCTGGGCACCCCGGGCACGCACACCTACATGGTCCGGGAGGCCCAGGCGCACGCCGTCCTCGACGCGGTGCGCGCGGCCGCCCAGGTCTCGGGGTCGGGCGTCACCTCGACCGCGCCGGTCGCGCTCGCGGGCTACTCGCAGGGCGGCGGGGCGGCCGCGGCCGCCGCCGAGCTCGCGTCCGACTACGCCCCGGAGCTGGACCTCAAGGGCGCCTACGTGGGCGCCCCGCCGGCCGACCTCGTGCAGGTCGCGGACCGGATCGACGGCGGCCTGTACGCGGCCTTCCTGCTCTACGCGATGGCCGGGCAGCTCGCCGCGTACGACGTGGACCCGGCCACGCACCTCAACGAGACCGGCCTGACGGCCCTCGCCGGCGCGGCCGAGACCTGCGTGGCAGGCAGCCTCGCCTACGCGCACCTCGACTCCGCCACGCTGACCCACACGGGGCAGGACTTCCCTGAGCTCGTCCGCTCCGACGCCGAGCTGGCCGGGATCCTCGCCGAGCAGCGGATCGGCGCACCGGGCCGCCGTCCGGACGTGCCGGTGATGATCGCGCACTCCGTCACGGACGACGTCATCCCGTACCGCACCGGCCGCGACCTGGGCCGCCGCTGGTGCGCGGAAGGGGCACGGGTGCGTTTTGACCCGCTCCTCACCCCGACCCACGTGGGCGGCCACGTGGCCTCGCTGCCGCGGATGGGGGCGTTCCTGGACGCGACCCTCGCCGACCGCTGGACCGCCGACTCGTGCGGGTGGTTCTGAGCCTCGGCTAGCGTCGGGGCCAGGACCGTCCCGCCCACCGAAGGAGCAGTCATGCGCGCCGAGCAGGTCACCGATCCCATCACCTACCACGGCGAGGGCCCCGTCTGGGCCGCCTCGTGGGGCAGCGCCGCCGAGGGCGTGACCGCCGGCGGCGGCCTGCGCTGGGTGGACATGCTCGCCGGGGACGTCCTGTCCCTGCGCGCCGACGGCACGGTGGACCGCACGCACGTCGGGGACGTGGCCGCCGCGCTGCGCCCGCGTGCGGGGGGTGGCGCCGTCGTCGCGGTGGAGCGGGGCTTCGCCCTGATCTCGCCCGAGGGCGAGCTGACGACGCTGCCCGAGCTGTGGGGCGCGGACGCCGGGATCCGGATGAACGAGGGCGGCTGCGACCCGGACGGCCGGTTCCACTGCGGCACCATGGCGTACGCCAAGACCCCCGGCGCCGCGAACCTCTACCGGCTCGCCCCCGGACCCGACGGCGGCGCCGGCGAGGTGGACGTCGTGCTGACCGGCGCGACGACGTCCAACGGCCTGGAGTGGAGCCCGGACGGCACGCGGGCCTACTACAACGACACCCCCACGCGGCAGGTGGCCGTGTTCGACTACTCCCGCGAGGAGGGCCTGACGAACCGGCGCGTGCTCGTGGACGTGCTCGACGGCGAGGGCAAGCCGGACGGACTCACCGTGGACGCCGAGGGCGGCATCTGGGTGGCCGTGATCAGCCACGGGCAGATCCACCGGTACACGCCCGAGGGGACGCTCGACGAGGTGGTCGAGGTGCCCGTGCAGAAGACGACGGCGTGCACGTTCGGCGGCGACGACCTCGGCACCCTCTACATCACCACCTCCTGGGAGAACCTGGAGCGCGGCGAGGACCCGCTGGCCGGGGCCCTGTTCGCCGTCCGCCCGGGGGTGACGGGCCTGCCGGCCCGCCCCTTCGCGGGCTGACGCCGTCACGCCGCACGTCGTCGACGCCACCCTGCGCCGTTCTGCGCCGTCCTGCGCCGTCCTGCGCCACGAGCCAGACGAATCTGCGGTCCAGAGGCTCCTTTCAGCGCGGAATCGTCTGGCTCGCGCCGGACTCAGGGGACGGCCGCGTGCTGCCGGATCCACGCGTGCATCGCGATGCCGGCGGCCACGCCCGCGTTGATCGAGCGGGTGGAGCCGTACTGCGCGATGGACAGCACCGCGCTCGACGCCGCGCGCACCTCCGCCGACAGCCCCGGCCCCTCCTGCCCGAAGACGAGCACGCAGGCACGCGGGAAGTCGAAGGTCTCCACCGGCACCGACTCGGGGAACAGGTCCACGCCGAGCACGGGCAGCCCCTCCCCCGCCGCCCACTCCGTGAACGCCGCCACCGTCTCGTGGTGGCGCACGTGCAGGTAGCGGTCGGTGACCATGGCGCCGCGCCGGTTCCAGCGGCGCCGCCCGATGATGTGCACCCCGGCGGCGTTGAACGCGTTGGCGGTGCGCACGACGGTGCCGATGTTCAGGTCGTGCTGCCAGTTCTCGATGGCCACGTGGAACGGGTGGCGCCGCGCGTCGAGGTCCGCGACGATCGCCTCGAGGCTCCAGTAGCGGTAGTGGTCGAGCACGTTGCGGCGGTCGCCGTGCGCGAGCAGCTCCGGGTCGTAGCGCGGGTCCTCCGGCCACGGGCCGAGCCACGGCCCGACGCCGACCTCGCGGGGCGCGGCGCCGTCCTCGGCCGGCGCGGGCTCGTTCAGCGGCCGGCCTCGGACCGGTCGACGGCGGCCCAGGCGGCCCCGGCGGACACCGCGGCCACGGAGAGCACCGCCGGCCACGCACCGATCTTCTTGGCCAGCGGGTGGGAGGCGCCGAAGCCGCCGAGGTACAGGGCGGCCAGGCCCCCGGTGACGGCCGGCCCCCGCGTGGCCAACCACGTCCGGCCGGCATACAGGCCGGCGGCGGCCAGCACGACACCGCCGAGCGGCCGGATGCCGGTCTCACGGGCGGTCAGGTAGCCGCCGATCAGACCGAATGCGGTGACCGGGGCCGTGGAGACGGCGTGGGCGGGGAGCAGGGTCTTGCCGTCGCGGACGACGGGCGGGGCATGACGCGGAGTCTTCATGGCGCCACCGTAGCGCGCGCATCCTGGAATCCGCCGGGGGCCGCCGTCGGGGAGAATGTCCGGGTGAGCATGATCGACAACGCCGTGTACGTGGACGGGCGGCGCGTCCACGCCCCCTCCACCCTCGAGGACACCTGGGAGGAGTGTGAGCGCACCGGCGGCATGGCCTGGCTGGGCCTGTACCGCCCGGACGTGGCCGAGCTCCAAGCGGTCGCGGAGGAGCTGCGCCTGCACCCGCTCGCCGTCGAGGACGCCCTCGCCGGAGGCGAGCGCGCCAAGCTGGACCGCTACGGCGAGGACTCGTTCATGGTCCTGCACCCGGCCCGCTACGTCGACCGCACCGAGACCGTGGAGTTCGGCGAGCTGAGCGTCTTCACCGGTGAGCACTACGTGGTGACGGTGCGTCACGCGGAGGAGCCGGACCTGGCCGCCGTGCGACGGTCCCTGGAGACGGAGGGCCGCGAGCGCCTCGCGATGGGGCCGTGGCAGGTCACCCTGGAGATCCTGGACCGGGTCGTGGACGACTACTTCCCGGTGGCCGACGGCCTCGAACAGGACATCGCGGAGATCGAGGACCAGGTCTTCGCCGGCGACGGGCACGTCTCCCGGCGCATCTACGAGCTCTCCCGCGAGGTGCTGAACTTCCAGCACGCCATCCGCGCGCTGCCGTCCATCGTGGAGCAGCTCCAGGAGGAGGTGCGCACCCGCCTGCATGAGGACACCCGCCGCCTCGACGCCGACGGCCTGCCCCGGCGCGACGACGCCCACGCCTGGGAGGACGAGGAGCTCAGCGATCAGGCGCGCCTCGAGGTGGAGAACCTGCGCCGCCTGCGCGACGTCCACGACCACGCCGTCCAGATCAACGAGCGCGTGATGACCATGCGCCAGATGCTCAACAACGCCCTCGAGCTGGACTCGACGCTGGCGTCGAAGCGGCTGGCCGAGCAGTCGATCGCCCAGAACGAGCAGGTCAAGCAGATCTCGTCCTGGGCGGCGATCATCTTCGCGCCGCAGCTGGTGGGCTCGGTCTACGGCATGAACTTCGACGGCATGCCCGAGCTGCACTGGGCGTTCGGCTATCCGTTCGCCCTGGGACTCATGCTGGCGGTGGCCCTCACCCTCTTCGTGCTGTTCAAGCGCGCGGACTGGCTCTAGGCGGGCGGCGCGGGGCCGGCCGAGGCTCAGTCGAGGCCGAGCTCGTCCTTGCCGAACGCGTACAGGTACGGCACCCCCGCCTCCTCGGCCACGCGCTCGGCGGCGCCGGTCGCACGGTCCACGATCACGGCCACGGCCTGGACGTCGCCGCCCGCGTTGCGCACGCCCTCGACGGCGGTGAGCGCGGAGCCGCCCGTCGTCGAGGTGTCCTCCAGCACGACGACGCGGCGCCCGTCCACGCCCGGGCCCTCCACCTGCCGGCCCATGCCGTACGACTTCTGCGCCTTGCGCACCACGAACGCGTCGAGCGCGCGGCCCACGGTGCCGGCCTGATGCATCATCGCGGTGGCCACGGGGTCGGCGCCCATGGTCAGGCCGCCCACCGCGTCGAACTCGATCCCGTTCTCCTCGAGCAGGCGCAGCATCACGCGGCCGATCAGTGGGGCGGCCTCGTGGTGCAGGGTGACACGACGCAGGTCCACGTAGTAGTCCGCCTCCTTGCCGGAGGACAGGGTCACCCGGCCGTGCACCACGGCCAGCTCCTGGATGAGCTGCTTGAGCCGCTCGCGGTCCTGCTCGGGCGTGGGGACGGTGGGGGTCTGCGCGTCGGTCATGCCGCCCATGCTAGTGCGAGCCCGGCCACCCCTGCCGATTCCGTCCCGGCCTGGCTAGGCTCGGGTTATGAGCGAGATCCCGCACGACGACGCCCCCGTCCAGCATCCCTCCGGCCTGCCCCTGGCGCACTGGCTCACCCTCACCGAGGGCCTGATCGCGGCGCGCGTGGCCGAGAGCCTCGAGGAGCACGGCCTGACCCGCGTCCAGTGGCAGCTGCTGAACACCCTCACGGTGGCCCCGCAGTCCCGCGCCGAGCTCGAGGCCGGCTTCGAGGAGGAGCAGCGCGGCGCGGTGTCCGGTCAGATCGAGGAGCTGGTCGAGTCCCACTGGGTGACGGTCGAGGGCGACCTCTACACCCTCACCGCCACGGGCCGCACCGCGGGCGCCCGCGTGGGTGAGGCGGTCGAGGCCCTGCGTGCCGAGGCGACGGCGGACGTCCCGCGGGACCAGATCGACGACGCCGTCCGCGTCCTGCGCCGCATCGCCCGCAACCTGGGGCACCCGGACGCGTGAGCCGTCGTCGCCGACCGCCCCTGTCCCCGTGCGCGGGGCCGGTCCTACGCTGACCGGCATGCGTGAACTCCAGCAGCGGATCATCGCCCAGCAGGGCGTCCTCCCCGAGATCGACCCGGCGGCCGAAGTCGAACGGCGCGTGGCCTTCCTCGCCGACTACCTCGCGGCCACGGGCGCGTCCGGCTTCGTCCTGGGCATCTCCGGCGGCGTGGACTCCACGGTGGGCGGCCGGCTGGCCCAGCTCGCCGTCGAGCGTCGCCGCGCCCAGCTCGGCGTCCCGGACGCCGTCGCCCTGGGCGGCCCCGGCACCACCCCGCCGGGTGAGGCGGGGGTGGGCGCCGACGTCGTGCCCTCCCGCGAGAACCCCCGGTTCACCGCCGTGCGCCTGCCCTACAAGGTGCAGCACGACGAGGCGGATGCCCGGGCCGCCATGGACTTCGTGGGCGCGGACCAGGACGTCACCCTGAACATCGCGGAGGCCGTGCAGGGTCTGGCCGCCGCCTTCGCCGAGGCCGTGGGGGAGCCGATCTCGGACTACAACCAGGGCAACGTGAAGGCCCGCATCCGCATGACGGCCCAGTACGCGGTGGCCGGCGCCCACGGGCAGCTGGTGATCGGCACGGACCAGGCGGCGGAGGCCATCACGGGCTTCTACACGAAGTTCGGCGACGGCGGCGCGGACGTCCTGCCGCTGGCTGGCCTGAACAAGCGGCAGGTGCGGGCGCTGGGCCGCGAACTCGGCGCCCCCGAGCCCCTGTGGAACAAGGTGCCCACCGCGGACCTGCTGGACGGCACGCCGGGCCAGACGGACGAGGCCGAACTCGGGATGACGTACGAGGACATCGACGACTACCTCGAGGGCAAGGACGTCCCTACCGAGGTCGCGGAGAAGCTCGAGGGCATCTGGCTCCGCAGCCGCCACAAGCGCACCACGCCGGTGACGATCCACGACGACTGGTGGCGCTGAGGCGCCGATCCCACGGTGTCCGCGCCCTTCGATAGCCTGGCCGGGTGAAGATCGCCACCTGGAACGTCAACTCCCTCCGTGCCCGCGCCGACCGCGTCGAGGCCTTCCTCGAGCGCCATGACATCGACGTCCTGGCCATCCAGGAGACCAAGTGCCGGGACGAGAACTTCCCGTGGGAGCTCTTCGAGCGCGCCGGCTACGAGGTGGTGCACAACGGCACCTCGCAGTGGAACGGCGTGGCCATCGCCTCCCGCGTCGGCCTGAGCGACGTGCAGCGCGGCTTCCCCGGCCAGCCGCACTTCGGCAAGGGCGGCGTGGACCCGCAGGAGGAGTCCCGCGCCATCGGGGCGACCGTGGGCGCGGAGGCGGCCGACGGCGTCGCCCCGGTGCGCCTGTGGAGCCTGTACGTGCCCAACGGGCGCGGCCTGGAGAACGAGCACATGGGCTACAAGCTCGAGTGGCTGCGCGTGCTCCAGGAGCACGCGGCCGCTCGCCTCGCCGAGGACCCGGACACCCGGCTCGCCCTGACCGGCGACTGGAACATCGCTCCGCAGGACGAGGACGTGTGGGACATCGAGCTGTTCCAGCGCGAGGGCTACACGCACGTCTCCCCGGCCGAGCGCGCGGCGTTCCACGCGTTCGAGGACGCCGGGCTGGTGGACGTGGTGCGCCCGCGCCACCCCGGCCCCGGCGTGTACACGTACTGGGACTACACGGGCCTGGCCTTCCCCAAGAAGAAGGGCATGCGCATCGACTTCCAGCTGTGCTCCCCCGCCCTCGCACGGACGGTCACGGACGCCTGGATCGACCGCGAGGAGCGCAAGGGCAAGGGCGCCTCGGACCACGCGCCCGTGGTCGTCGAGCTGGGCTGAGCCACGGATGAGCCCGCGATGACCCACGACGACGGCGGCCCGCCCCCGGGTGTCGCGCGCGGCACCGCGCACCTGCGCGTCTTCCAGCCGCTGGCCACGTTCCCGGACGCGGTCCAGGCGCGGCTGATCGCCGGCGGCCACCGCACCCGTGCCGAGGTCGAGGCCGAGGCGGCCGAACGGGCCCGGCGTCGCCTGGCCCGGCCCGTGGCCGACCCGTTCCCGGAACCCGGTGAGGACGACCTGGTGCGGGTCCTCCAGGACGAGCACCGCTCCGCCTTCTACTGCCCGGACGAGCGGGGCCTGCGCGCCGAGATGGCCGCGGCCATGCTCGAGGAGACGATGCTGCCGCGGCTGCACGAGGCCGCCATCCCGCCGGCGGCGCGCGCCATGAACCGCGGCCGCGCGCTCGTGGCGCTCGAGGACGAGTGGGGCCTCTCCCCCGACCCGGACGCGGCGGGCCAGGACCCGCAGGACGAGGGCGGCGCGCCGGAGCACCACCGCGTGCAGACGCGCACGGCCACGTGGGGTGTGCCGCACGGCTGGCTCACGGTGTTCGACCCCGAGGAGCCGGTGAAGCGCCTCGTGGACGGCGAGCGCACGGCGTACCGGCGCGCCCCGATCGTGGCCGCCCGGGAGCGGGCCGGGCACGCGGCGGCGGTGCTCGCGCGGCACGCCCCGGATGCGGAGCTGATCGGCGAGCTCACGGTGATGGTGGAGTGGCTCGGCGCGTTCCACCCCGACTCGTGGATCGAGCTGGACTACGGCGGCCTCACGCGGCACGTGTGGCCGGACGACTCCGTCTTCGACCTGTGGACGCTCATCGACGCGCTCGAGGAGGGCGACGAGGCGACCGCCGGCGTCGCACAGGAACGACTGAACCGGCGCTGGGCCGCCGTCGGGATGCTGGCCAGGCTGACCTGAGCCGGCCGCCGGCGCACCGGGGTGGGGCCGACCCGGGTGCTCGAGACGCACACCACGCCGCCGACGCCGCCCACGCGGGGCGCGCGCCCCGGCGTCGGGCCTAGGGTGGATCCCATGACCACGCAGCGCCTGAGCACCCCGCCCTCGGAAGCCCGGAACCGGCCCGTCACGCCGTGGTGGGTGGACGCCGTGATCTACCAGGTGTACCCGCGCTCCTTCGCGGACGCGGACGGGGACGGCATGGGCGACCTGCGCGGCGTCACCTCGCGCCTCGACTACCTGGCCCAGCTCGGCGTGGACGCGATCTGGCTCTCGCCCTTCTACCTCTCCCCGCAGCACGACGCCGGCTACGACGTCGCGGACTACCGCGCCGTGGACCCGCGGTTCGGCACGCTCGCGGACGCGGACGAGATGATCGCCGCCGCGCACGAGGCCGGCATCCGCGTGGTCGTGGACCTCGTGCCGAACCACACCTCGTCCGAGCACGCGTGGTTCCAGGCCGCCCTGGCCGCCGGCCCCGGCTCCCCCGAGCGCGCCCGCTACCACTTCGCCGAGGGCCGCGGCGAGCACGGCGAGCTGCCCCCCAACAACTGGGAGTCCACGTTCGGCGGCGGGGCCTGGACCCGCGTGACCGAGGCGGACGGCACCCCGGGCCAGTGGTACCTGCACCTGTTCGACACCACGCAGCCGGACCTGAACTGGGAGAACGAGGAGGTGCGTGAGGAGTTCCGCTCCATCCTGCGGTTCTGGCTGGACCGCGGCGTGGACGGCTTCCGGGTGGACGTGGCCCACGGGCTCATCAAGCAGCCCGGCTACCCGGACGCCGAGCACTCCCGCATGGGCATGGTCACGGACGCGGGCGAGGACGCCGACCCCACGTTCGACCCGGACACCTTCGAGCCGCTCACCCCGTTCATGGACCAGGACCGCGTCCACGAGGTCTACCGGGACTGGCGGCGGGTCCTGGACTCCTACGACCACGAGCCGATGATGGTGGCCGAGGCGTGGGTGGCCCCGCTCTCGCGGATGTTCCGGTACGTCCGCCCCGGCGAGATGCACCAGACCTTCAACTTCACCTACCTCATGGCCGGCTGGGACGCCGCCTCGCTGACCCACGCGATCGACCGGTCCTTCGAGCAGGCCGGCCGGGTCGGCGCCCCGAACACCTGGGTGCTCTCGAACCACGACACGGTGCGCCACGCCTCCCGCTACGGCCTCGCCGACCCGAGCTCCTACCCCGCCGGCATCACGGCCGAGGACGAGCAGCCAGACGAGGCGGTCGGTCGCCGTCGGGCCCGCGCCGCCGCGATGGTGGAGCTGGGCCTGCCCGGCTCCGCGTACATCTACCAGGGCGACGAGCTGGGCCTGCCCGAGCACACCACCCTCGCCGCCGAGCACCGCCAGGACCCGTACTTCTTCCGCACGGACGGCAAGGAGCCCGGCCGCGACGGCTGCCGCATCCCTCTGCCGTGGGCCGCCGACGAGCCGTCCTACGGCTTCTCGACCCCCGCGGACGACGACGGCCCCGCGTCCGCCGCCGAGGGCGTCGCCGCGCCGTGGCTGCCCCAGCCCGCGTCCTTCCGAGCGCTGGCGGCGGACCGGCAGGTCGGCGTCGAGGGCTCCGTGTTCGAGCTGTACCGGCGTCTGCTGCAGATCCGCGGCGAGCTCGACCTGGGCACGGGCACGTTCGCGTGGTCCGAGCACCACGACCCCACACGCGGCGTGCTGGCGTTCACGGTCACCTCGGGCGGTGGCCGGCACCTGGGCTCGGGCGAGCCGATCCCGGCGCGCACCGTGCTCGTGATGGCGAACCTGTCGACCGAGCCCGTCGACCTGCCCGCGAACCATTCCCGGGCCCTGTTCTCCCTCGAGGAGGCGGAGGCCGTGCAGGACGGGCGGCTCGCGCACGACGCCGCCGCGTGGCTGCTCATGGACTGAGCCCGGCGCGCCCCGGGACCCGCCGGGGCGCCACGGACCTTCCGCGGGGAATCCGCGGTGGGCGAGGTCACATCATCCGGCCTGGCCGGACGAACGCGACGTAACGTCCACGATGACTTGCATCACACCGGACAAAGTGGCATGAACGCTGTGTCACGAGTCACCATGGCGTGTCCTGATCCCCCCCCCCCCCCCTTCGAGCGGAGACTTCACGTGAGCACCTCCCCCTCCGGCTCCCGCGTCGCCGAGACCGGCGCGGCCACCGCGGACCGCGGGCAGCTGCACCGCGGCCTGAGCCAGCGGCACATCATGTTCATCGCCCTGGGCACGGCGGTGGGCACCGGCCTCTTCTACGGCTCGGCCGGCGGCATCCAGGCCGCCGGGCCGGGCGTGATCCTGTCCTTCCTCGTCGCGGGCGCCGCCGTGTTCCTCGTGATGCGCGCCCTCGGCGAGATGACGCTCCGTGAGCCCGTCTCCGGCTCCTTCGCCGCCTATGCCTCCCGTTATCTCGGCCCCTTCGCCGGCTACGTGACCGGCTGGACCTTCGTCTTCGAGCTGGCCGTCGTGATCGTCGCGGACACCGCCGCCATCACCACGTACATGGCGTTCTGGTTCCCGGGGGTCCCGGCCTGGGCCTGGGTCGCCGCCACGATCCTCGTGGTCGGCCTGATCAACTTCACGCACGTCGGGAACTTCGGCGAGGCCGAGTTCTGGCTGACGCTCGTGAAGGTCGGGGCCATCGTGGCGATGATCTTCGGCGGTGTGATCCTGCTCTTCACCGGCGCCTCCACCGCGGACGGCACCCAGGCCAGCCTGGCGAACCTCGTGGACCACGGCGGATTCCTGCCGCACGGCATCCTGGGCGTGCTGACCGCGCTCACCATCGTGACGTTCTCCTTCGGCGGCATCGAGACCCTCGGCGTGGCCGCGGGCGAGGCCAAGAACCCGGAGAAGGTGCTGCCCAAGGCCATCAACACGGTGCCGATCCGCATCCTGTTGTTCTACGTGCTGACGATGGCGGTCATCATGGCCCTCGTCCCCTGGAACCAGGTGGACGGCAAGGCCAGCCCGTTCGTGCAGATCTTCGAGGGCCTCGGCGTCCCCTTCGCCCCGCACCTGCTGAACTTCGTGGTGCTCACGGCCGCCGTCTCCGCGATCAACGCCTGCATCTACGCGTCCGGTCGCCTGCTCTACGCGATGGCCCATGACGGCCAGGCGCCCCGGGCCTTCACCCACACCAACCGCGGCGGCGTGCCGTGGCTGTCCGTGGCCGTGACGCTGGGCGTGATGGTGCTCGGCGCGGTGCTGATCACCGTGGACCCGAACGCCTTCAGCCTGGTGGCCGGCGTCGCCTCGTTCGCCGTGGTGCTGACCTGGGCCATGATCTTCCTGTCCCACCGCGCCATGCGCAGGCGCGTCGCGGAGCAGGGCGCGGAGCCGTCCCCCTTCCCCATGCCGCTGGGCAACGTCGGCACCTACCTGGGCCTGGCGTTTGTGGCCACCGTGGTGATCACCATGGCTACCATCCCGGATTCGCGCCGCGCGCTCATCATCGGTCTCGTGTGGGTCGCGGTCCTGACCCTCGCCTGGTTCGTCACGGGCACCCGCACGTCGGCCGCGGCCCACAGCCGCACCGGCACCCTGCCGGTGGTCCGCACCCGCCAGTCCCACGAGGACTGACCCCCACGACGACGACGGCCCCTGTCCCGCGCGGGACAGGGGCCGTTCTCGTCGGGGCCGGGAGGGCGCCCGGGGGCGGACGTCAGTGCTCGTGGCGGCGCAGCCGGGGGCGGCGAGGCCCGGCCGAGGCCGGGACGCCGGCGGCCGCATCGGCGATCCGCTGCTGGTGGTCCCGGCTGAGCGAGGCCCACCACTGCGAGGCCGCCACGGGGCCGGCGTCGACCACCTCGTCGTCGTCGGACTCGAGGCCCAGGCGGTCCTTGATGGAGGCCAGCATGGCCTTGCGGCGCACCGCCTCCACCCGCGCCACGGAGTAGCCGAGCGAGCGGAACGTGGCCAGGCAGATCAGCAGCATCAGCACGGAGAACGGCAGGCCGATCGTGATGGCCAGGACCTGGATCGCGGACAGGCCGCCGGCGGCCAGCAGGGCCGCGGCCATGAGCGAGGTGGCGATGGCGAAGAAGATCTTCACCGTGGCCTTCGGGTTCACGTCGCCGCCCGTGGCGAGCATGCCCATCACGAGCGAGCCCGAGTCGGCGGAGGTGATGAAGAAGATGCCCGAGAGGATGATGGCGCCGACCACGAGCATCATGCCCGCGGGCAGCTGCTCGAGCACCTGGAACAGCGCGGTGTTCGAGTCGATGGCGCCGTCCGCGCCCACCACGGAGGTGTACCCGGCCGGGCGGGTGGTCTCGAGGAAGATCGCGGTGCCGCCCAGGATGCCGAACCAGACCACGCAGACCAGGGTGGGCACCAGCAGCACGCCGGCGATGAACTCGCGCACGGTGCGACCGCGCGAGATGCGGGCGATGAAGATGCCGACGAACGGCGTCCAGGACATCCACCAGCCCCAGTAGTACGCGCTCCAGCCGGCCTGCCACGCGTCGCCCTCGGCGCCGTAGAACGCGGAGACGTTGAGCGAGTTCGCGAAGAAGTACTGCATGTAGGAGCCGAGGGACTGCACCATCTCCTTGAACAGGAACGCGGTGGGTCCCACGATCGCGATGAACAGCAGCAGGCCGGCGGCCAGGATCAGGTTGGTGTTGGACAGCCACTTCATGCCGCGCTCCACGCCGGAGACCACGGTGTAGAGCACCACGCAGGTGACCGCGCCGATCATGACGTACTCGAGCCAGGGGCTGTCCTCGGGCACGATGCCCAGCGCGCGCAGGCCCGCGGACATCTGGGTGACCCCGAGGCCCAGCGAGGTGGCCACGCCGAAGACGGTGCCGATGAGGGCGATGTTGTCGATCAGGTGGCCCCAGCCGCCGCGCACGCGGCGCTCGCCGATCAGCGGCTCGAAGGCCCAGCGCAGCGCGAGGGGACGGCCACGCCGGTGGATGGCCAGCGCGACCGCCACGCCCACCACCGCGTAGATCGCCCAGGGCTGCAGGCCCCAGTGCAGGAACGTGGTGGCCAGCGCCGACTGGGCGGCCTCCGCCTGGGTGGGGTTGGCGGCCGCCACGTCGGGCCGCGGATCGGTGAAGTGCATGAGCGGCTCGGTCATGCCGAAGAACACGAGGCCGATGCCCATGCCCGCCGCGAAGAGCAGGGAGAACCAGGACAGCGTGGAGAACTCGGGCTTCTCATCGGGCTTGCCCAGGGTGATGTCGCCCTTGCGAGAGAACGCGAGGTAGCCGCAGAACAGCACGAAGAACAGGGCGACGAGCGCGTACCACCACGAGAAGTTCGTGATGATGGCCTGCTGGACCAGGCCGATGCCCACGGTCATCTGCTCGGGGGCGAGCAGCGTGGCCCCCACGAAGGAGAGCACGATGACCGCGGAGGGCCAGAACACCCACGGCAGCAGGACGCGGTCGCGGGCGGCCGCGGCGGAGGTGGCAGGGGCGACGCCGGCGTCGGGGGCGGTCGCCGAGGACGGATGGTTCCCGGGTTGCTCGGGGATCATGGGCTCGGTCGAGGGCGGTGTCGGATCGCTCATCCTCCCGACCCTACGTGGTCCCGCGCGCAGGCCCCCCGCCTGAGACGCGGCCGAGTGGACGGTCTCACCCGGCCGGGTGACCGCGCCCACGGCCCCGGCGCGGGCGCCCCCTGGTGACGCGTGGGCGGCCTCACTAGGGTGTGGGGCACCACGACGACGGCGGCGCCGGACGGGCCCGCCCGTGAGAGGAAGGACCCGCACCATGACCGACGTCCCCTTCGAGGACCGCGAGGACGAACGAGAGCTCGAGACGGACCTGCTCGCCGATCCCAACGCCGCCGGCGACCCCGAGCCGGAGGACGGCCGCGACGGCCAGCCCGTGCGCGGCGGCTCGGACGACCCGCAGCACTGGGCCGGGGAGGGACGTGCCCCGGACTCCCTGCGCAATGCGGAGTCCGCCGCCATGCACATCGAGGAGGACGCCCAGGACCGCACGCGTGCGGACGAGGGCGACGTCGAGATCCTGTGACCGCCCCTCAGCCCCGGTCGGGGACGAGGCCGGTGCGCAGGAGGGTGAGTGCCTCGTCCTGCCCGAGGAGCGGCTGACGCATCTCGGCGCGGAGGAAGTCGAGCATCGCCGCGGCCAGCGCCGGCTCTTCGGAGGCGATCGCGTCCGTCGCGATCGCGGCGTGGAAGTCGAGGGCGAACGCGGCCGTGGCGGTCTCGGCGATGCAGCTGTGGGTGGAGACGCCGCACAGCAGGAGCCGATCCACCCCGCGGCCCCGCAGCTCGGCCGCCAGCCCGGTGCCGTGGAAGGCGGAGTCCCGGGTCTTCACGACCTCGACGGCGTCCGGGGCGGCCGCCGCGACCCCGTCGAGCAGAGCGGCCTGCCGGGTGCCAGGGAAGGCGAAGCCCTCGCCGTCGGCCAGCATGTTCAACGTCCACGTGGAGCGGTCCCGGGCGTGCTCGGTCCGCACCAGGAAGACGGGACGGCCGGCCTCGTGCGCGGTCCGGAGCAGTTCCACGACCGCCGCCGTCAGCTCGGCCTGACGGGCGGCCAGCGCGGGATGCTCGAAGTAGCTGTGCTGGACGTCGATCACCACGAGCGCGGTCTCGCCACCGGTCGCGCGGGCGGAGGAGGAATCGGGCATCGACCCAGTGTGCCCACCGCGTCTCCCCCTGTCAGCGGCCCGTCGCCCCGGACGACGAAGGCCCCCCGCGTCTGCGGGGGGCCTTCTCGAAGTGGTGGCTCCGACCGGCGTCGATCCGGTGACCTTACGATTTTCAGTCGTACGCTCTACCAACTGAGCTACAGAGCCCGGCGACCTTCGTCACCAGGACCATGCGTCACCGGACTCCGTTTCCGAATGCCGGTGATCGGACGATCCGAGCGACCCTGACGGGACTTGAACCCGCGACCTCCGCCGTGACAGGGCGGCGCGCTAACCAACTGCGCTACAGGGCCATGTTCTGTTGTTCTCGCCGCTTTCGCAACGAGTGGAAACTCTAGCAGAGCCTCCGAGCGTCGTGCAAATCCACGCTCCACGTGCCGTTCCGGCTGCCGAGGGCGGCCGTTCTGCGTACCCCCAACGGGATTCGAACCCGTGTCGCCGCCGTGAAAGGGCGGTGTCCTAGGCCTCTAGACGATAGGGGCAGGTCCGATGTCGAGATTCCCGAGGTGGACCCTGGGAGTCTATGGTGGCCGCACACCCTCCGGCAAGTCCGGCCGCCGGCCGGCCGCCCTCCGCACCGCGGAGCCCCGCACCCCCAGGAGCCGCCGTGGACCACCGCCCGTCGCCCGAGCAGCCCGCCGCCACGTGGATGAGCGAGCAGGAGTTCGACGACGCCGTCTCCGCGGCCCTCACCCGCATCCCGGACGAGCTGGCCCGGCTGCTGACGAACGTCGTCGTGGTGGTGGAGGACGAGTACGAGCCGCAGCGCTGGGAGGACCCGGCCACCGAGCTGTTCGGCCTCTACGAGGGCGTGCCGCTGACCGAGCGCGCCGAGTTCGCGTGGCAGATGCCGGACCGGATCGTGGTGTTCCGCGGCCCGCTCACCCGCCACTGCACCTCCCGCGCCGAGCTCGAGGACGAGATCACCGTCACCGTCATGCACGAGGTGGGGCATTTCTTCGGCATCTCCGAGGAGCGGCTCCACGAGCTCGGCTGGGGCTGAGCGACGATCAGGACTCCGGCTGGTCCTGGACCGGGCCGAACGAGGCGCGGCGGCTGAGGCGGACGTCCTCGCGGAACGGGACGACGAGCACCGGGCCCTTCGCGTGGTCCGCGACGCCGCGGCTCGTGGAGCCGACGATCGCACCGGCGAAGCCGCCCAGACCGCGCGTGCCCACCACGGTGAGGCGGGCGGTGGCGGTCTGGTCCACCATCACGTCCACGGGGGTGCCGTCCACGAGCTCGGTGAGGACCTCGAGGCCGGGGAACTCGGAGCTGATCCACGCGGCGCCGGCGTCGAGGCGCTCGCGCAGCTCCCGCTCGCGGGCCTCCTCGTCCAGGCTGACGGCCAGCCATGCGGCGTTCGCGCCCAGGGGCGGGACGGCGCACACGAGCTTCAGCGGGGCCTGGCGGAGGCGGGCCTCCTCAGCGGCCTCGAGAGCGGCGGCACGGCCCTGCTCGGAACCGTCGACGCCCACCACGACGGCGGTCCTGTCCCCCGCGCGGCTGGCCTCGACCCCGGCGGGGATGATGGCGACCGGGCAGTGCGCGTGGCCGGGCAGCGCGGCGGCCACCGAGCCGAGCAGGCGGCCCATGAAGCCGCCGCGGCCGCGCGCGCCCGAGACGAGCAGGGAGGCCTCGGCGGAGAGCTCCACGAGGACGCCGGCCGCGTCCCCGATCTCCACACGCAGCTCCGGACGCACCCCGTCGGCGTCGAGCTTGCCGGCGACCTCCTCCAGGAGGGCCTGCACGCCCTCGCGGAGACGGGAGTCGTCCAGGACGGCGCCGCCGGCGTCCGCGCCGTAACCCCAGTACGCGGGGATCGAGTAGGCGGTGACGAGGGTCAGCGGCTCGCCGCGCAGGCCGGCCTCGCGCTGGGCCCAGCGGGCGGCGGAGACGGACTGGTCGGAGCCGTCCACACCCACCAGGACGCCGAGCGGTGCGTCCTCACGGCGGGTGGCGGCGGGCTGGGTCTGGGCGGACATGGCGACCTCCTCGAGTCGGACTCGACGGGCCCCGGGCGGACCCGGCCGAGTGCCTCCAGTCTACGCCTCGGGGCCCGGGACGAGTCCCGTGATCCCGGGCGCGACGCCCGCGGGGAAGCCGCGTGGATCCTCCGCGAGCCGGGCCGGGAAGGCGTCCATGCGCAGGGCACGGGCCAGGCGGTCGCGGGGGTCGGAGCCGGGCGGGGCGTCCGCGGCGGGGCGGGCCACGGGGGCGTCCGAGGCCGCCACGATGACGTTGCCGCGGCGCCGCCCCTTGAGCATGGGCGGATCCGCGATCACCTCGACGTGCTCGAACGCGGCGACGACGGCAGCCACGTCCGCCCGCACCGACGTCAGGTCCGGCCCGCCGCCCACGTTGAGCACGTACAGCCCGCCCGGGGCGAGGACCCGCGCGGCGGCGCGGGCCGCGTCCAGGCCGGTGAGGCCCGGCGGGGTGATGTGGCGGGCACCGGTCAGGTCCGTGGGGTCCGGGGCGAAGACGTCGCGGATGATCAGGTCGCGGCTGGCCGGGTGGGCCGTGGCCAGGACCTCGGCGGCGTCTGCCACGCGGATGCGCAGGGCCGGGGCGCGGGGCAGGCCGAAGCGCTCGCGGGCGAGGGCGGCCAGGCCGGCGTCGATCTCCACCGCGGTCTGGTGGGAGCCCGGGTACGCGTGGTCCACCCAGCGGGCGAGCGCGCAGCCCGCGCCGCCCAGGTGCAGGGCCCGCAGCGGCGTGGGCTCCGGCCAGTGCGCCCGGACGGCCGCGGCGGCCCAGCGCATGTACTCGAAGGCCATGCGCTCGGGGCGCTCGGGGTCCAGCGGCGAGGACTCGACGCCGTTGACGTAGAGGATGAACGCGTCCGGCTCGAAGGCGTCCTCGCGGATCTCGGCGGTGCCGTGGGTGATCGCGTGGACGCCCGGCTCGATCCCGGCGGGGCCGGCGGATCCGCCCGCGGCCCGGCCCCGGCGCGCCGATGACCGGCGACTCACGCCGCACCGCCGTCGTGCGGGCGACGGCGCACCATCAGCTGCTCGTGCAGGCCGGCCCACGGGCCGGTCATCGGCTCCGGCGCCCCCACGGCCGCGAACCCGTGCTTGGCGTAGAACGCCACGGCCCGCGGATTCTCGGCGAGGACGCGCAGCATCGCGGGACGCTCCCCGACGACGGCGTCCAGCAGGCGCGCTCCCAGGCCGGTCCCGTACGCCTCGGCCAGGACGTAGAGCACCATGAGCTCCACATCGGGCAGGTCGGCGGGCGATGCGGCCGCGTCGTCCGCGCCCGTCCGGCCCGTCTCCGCCGCCGAGCGACGCGGGCCCGCGAGCGCCACGCCGAGCAGCCGGCCGCCGTCGTCGGCGACCCAGAGGTCTCGGTCCGGTCCGATCAGCGCGGTCCACGCGGGTACGTCCTCCGGGATCCGGGCCTCGATCGCGTCCAGGTACGCGGACGGCAGGAGCGCGCCGTAGGCCTCCCGCCACGACCGCGCCTTGACGCGCAGCAGCGCCTCGACGTCCCCGGGGGCGGCGGGGCGCACGGTCACAGACTCAGGCACGGGCTGCTCCTCTGGGCCGCCGGCGCGGCGGCCATTTCTCGAACGAAAGCGCCTCGACACGGCGCCGTTTCTCGAACGAAAGCGTCCGGGGGGGCAGCGGGGAGGGGGGTCACCCGGCGTCGCCGTCGTGCGGGGCCGGGGCGGCGCGCCGCCCCTCGTCCTCGGCGAGGGCCGACTCGAGGCGCTCGAGCTTGCCGTCCAGCTCGCCGGTGTGGCCGGGGCGGATGTCCGCCTTCAGCACGAGCGAGACGCGGGAGCCGTACGGGGACACGGCGTCCACGGCGGCGCGCACGACCTCCACCACCTCGTCCCACTCCCCCTCGATCTCGGTGAACATCGAGGAGGTGCGGTGCGGCAGGCCGGAGGCGCGCACCACGGCGACGGCGGCCGCCACCGCCCGGTGCACGGACGCGGTGTCCGCGTCGCCGGGCAGGTGCTCGGCGTCGGCGGGTTGGCCGGAGGGGGCGACGGAGAAGGCGACGATCATGGCACCAGTGTGCCCCGCCCCCGCCGCCGGCTCACCCCCCGAGCACCGGCTGCAGGGCCTTGATCAGCTCGTTCACGCCGATCGCCACGAACACGGCCGCGGTCAGGCCCAGCAGGGTGTTGCGGACCCAGCCGTTGCGGAACTGCCGCGGCACGTCCTTCGTGTTGTTGAGGAACAGCAGGGTCACGGCCAGGAACGGCATGAACAGGGCGCCGAGCGTGCCGTAGAGCAGGATCAGGAAGATCGGCCGGTCCAGGAACAGCAGCGCCATGGGCGGCAGGGTCAGCCACAGCAGGAAGAAGCGGCCGGGCTTCGAGGACAGCGACGGCGCGTCGTCCTGGTCCAGCTCCGCGGCGGGCCGGCGGAAGTTCGTCCAGAAGTCCGCGAACATCAGCGAGACGCCGTGCCACACGCCCAGCAGGGAGGAGAAGGACGCGGCGAAGAATCCGATGAGGAACACCGTGGACCACACCGAGCCGTAGCGCTCGGCCAGCACGCCGCCGAGGTCGAGCAGGCCCTTGTCGCCCGAGGAGATCGCCAGCCCCGCCGAGTGCAGCAGCTCCACGCCCATGATCATGGTGGCGATCACGAAGATGCCCGTGAGGATGTACGAGGTCGCGTTGTCGAACCGCATGACCTTCAGGTACTTCGGGACGTTCCAGCCCTTCTCGCGCAGCCAGTAGCCGTAGGCCGCGAGCGTGATGGTGCCGCCGACGCCGCCGGCGAGGCCGAGCACGTAGAACATGACGTCCGGGTCGCCGGAGGGCAGGCGCGGCACGAGACCGGCCAGGATCTCGCCCAGGTTCGGGGCCGTCAGCGCCGCGGAGAGCAGCACGGTCACGAACATGACGCCGATCAGCACCGTCATGAGCCACTCGATGAGCCGGTACTTGTCCAGCCAGACCAGTCCCAGGCCGATCAGGCCCGCGGCGATCGCGAACACCTTGCTGTCCACACCGGGGAACAGCGCCGCGAGCGGCAGGGCGGTGGAGGACATCGCCGTCGCCCCGTACACGATGCCCCAGATGAGGATGTACGGGCCGAAGTACCAGGACGTCCAGGCCCCGAGGGTGCGCCAGCCCTGGAAGATCGTCTTGCCGGTGGACAGGTACCAGCGGCCCACGCCCTCCACGAGCACGATCTTGAAGATCACGCCCAGGATCACGGCCCACAGGAGCATGTAGCCGTAGCGGGAGCCGGCGGTGAGGGTGGCCACGAGGTCCGCGGCGCCCACGCCCGTGGCGGCCGCCACGATGCCGGGTCCCAGCGAGTTCCACTTCGGCCGGATGGGGGTCTCGTTGAGCTCGGCGTCCGTGAACCCGATGATGTCGGGGTTGTGCACGGGGCGGCCGCGGTCGGCTCTCGTTGCCATGGGAGGGTCCTTGATGCTTGACGGGGCGAGTGCAGTCATGTGTGTCACGCGCGTGAGAGACACGCCTCACTCACGTCGATCCGCGTCGGCCGGGACGGGCCCCGACGCCGCGGCCTCGGTACCGTGAACGACGAGCCCCGTCCTCCACCGGAAGGTCCGCCATGCCCCAGGGAATCTTCGTCTCCACCACGTCCACCGGCGCCGGCAAGTCCCTCGTCAGCCTGGGCCTGGCCGACTCGCTGTACCGGCGCTCCGGCACGGTGGGCTACTTCCGCCCCGTGGTGCCCGGCGACGACGTGGAGACCGACCCCATGGTGCTGCTGATGCGCGAGCAGTACGGCCTCTCCCCGGAGCAGGCCCGCGGCGGCCTCACCGCGGCCGAGGCCCGCACCCTCATGGCCGAGGGCCGCGGCGACGAGGTCCAGCAGCGCTGCGTGGAGCAGTACGACGCCATGCGGGCGGCGGGCGGCGTCGTGGTGGTGGAGGGCACCGACCTGATCAGCCCGGACCCGGCCGCCGACCTCGACCTCAACGCCCAGCTCGCCCGCAACCTCGGCACCCCCGTGGTCGCCGTGGTCTCCGGCGCGGACCTGACACCCGAGCAGGCGGCCGACGTCGTGGACCTGGCCCGGCGCACCCTCGACGACGCCGGCGTCGAGCTGCTGGCCGTCATGGTCAACCGCGCGGACCCCCGTGACCTCGACGCCGTCGGCGCGGCCGTGCGCCCCGGCCGCCACGCCTGGCCCGTGTACGTGCTGCCCGAGCTGACCGAGCTCGCGCACCCCTCGGTGGCCGAGGTGGCGGACGCGCTCGGGCTCGAGCAGATGGCCGGGCAGGAGACGCTGGACCGCGACGTCGCCGAGGTCAAGGCCGTCTCCATGGAGGGCGGCAACTTCCTCGAGGTCCTGCGCGAGGGCGCGCTCGTGATCGTCTCCGGCGACCGCTCCGACGCGATCCTGGCCACCGTGGCCTCCTCGCTGACCCCGGACTTCCCCACCCCCTCCGGCATGATCCTCACCAACGGCATCCTCCCGAACCGCCAGCTCCAGCGGCTCTACCTGGGCGCGGCCTTCCCCGTGTTCGTCACCCACGACGACACGTTCACCACCGCCGCGAAGGTCTCCCGGGTGCGCTCCGAGCTCTCCAGCGCCCAGCCCCGCAAGACCGCCGCCGCCCTGGGCACCTGGCACCAGCGCGTGGACGGGGACGAGCTGCTGGCCCGCTTCGACCTGCCACGCACCGACGTCGTCACCCCTCTGCGCTTCCTGCACGGGCTGATCTCCCGCGCCCGCGCGGACCGCCGCCGGATCGTGCTGCCCGAGGGCGAGGATGCCCGCGTGCTGCGCGCCGCCGAGATCCTCCAGCGCCGCGACGTCTGCGACCTCGTGGTGCTCGGCCCGGCCGCCGCCGTGCGGGAGCTGGCCTCCCGCGAGGGCGTGGACCTGACCGGGATCGAGCTCGTGGACCCCGCCGACTCCCCGGACCTGGAGCGCTACGCGCAGGAGTACGCCCGGCTGCGCGTCCACAAGGGCGTGGACGCCGAGCGCGCCCGCGAGGTCATGCAGGAGGGCGCCTACTTCGGCACGATGATGGTCCACCTGGGCGACGTGGACGGCATGGTCTCCGGCGCCGCCCACACCACCGCCAACACCATCCGCCCCGCGCTGGAGTTCGTGAAGACGAAGCCGGGCGTCTCGATCGTCTCCTCGGTGTTCTTCATGCTGCTGCCGGACCGCGCCCTCGTGTACGGCGACTGCGCCGTGAACCCGGACCCGGACGCGCAGCAGCTCGCGGACATCGCCGTGGCGTCCGCGGCCACCGCCGCCCAGTTCGGGGTGGACCCGCGCGTCGCCATGCTCTCCTACTCCACGGGCGCCTCCGGCTCCGGGCAGTCCGTGGACAAGGTCCGCGCCGCCACGGAGCTCGTGAGGGAGCGCGCCCCCGAGCTGAAGGTGGAGGGCCCGCTGCAGTACGACGCCGCCGTCAACGCCTCCGTCGCGGCCTCGAAGATGCCCGGCTCCGAGGTGGCCGGCCAGGCCACCGTGTTCGTGTTCCCGGACCTGAACACCGGCAACAACACCTACAAGGCCGTCCAGCAGTCCTCCGGGGCGGTCGCCGTCGGGCCCGTGCTGCAGGGCCTGAACAAGCCCGTCAACGACCTCTCCCGCGGCACCACCGTGGAGGACATCGTCAACACCGTCGCCATCACCGCCATCCAGGCCCAGGCCCAGGGCTGACGCCCCGGAAGGAGTCCCCCGTGCTCGTCCTTGTCATCAACTCCGGCTCGTCGTCCCTGAAGTACCAGCTCCGTGAGCTGGCCGACGACGGCACGGACGCCCCGGTGCCCGTCCTCGCCCAGGGCCTGGTGGAGCGCATCGGCGTCCCCGGCTCCGGCGTGCCGGACCACGCCGCCGGCCTCGAGCAGGTGGAGGCCGAGCTGGCCGAGGCGACCGGCGGGCGCACCATCGACGCCGCCGGCCACCGCGTGGTCCACGGCGGCGAGCGGTTCACCGCCCCGGCCCGGGTGACCAACGAGGTGATCCGCGCGATCGAGCGCCTCGCCCCGCTGGCCCCGCTGCACAACCACGCCGCCGCCCAGGGGCTGCGCGCCATGGCCGAGCGCTGGCCGGACATGCCCCAGGTGGTCGTGTTCGACACCTCGTTCCACCAGACCATGCCCCGCGAGGCCTGGCAGTACGCCCTGCCGGACGAGGTCTACACGGAGCACGGCATCCGCCGCTACGGCTTCCACGGCACGAGCCACGACCTCGTCACCGGCCTCGCCGCGGAGCATCTGGGCATCCCGCGGGGGGAGTTCCGGGCCGTGGTGCTGCACCTGGGCAACGGCGCCTCCGCCACCGCCATCCGCGACGGCGTCTCCGTGGACACCTCCATGGGCTACACCCCGCTGGCCGGCCTGGTGATGGGCACCCGCTCCGGCGACCTGGACCCCTCCGTGGTCACCCACCTCATGCGGAACCACGGCTACGACGCCGAGGAGCTGGACACCCTCATGAACAGGCGCTCCGGCCTGCTGGGCCTGGCCGGGGAGGCGGACATGCGCCAGGTGCTGGAGAACGCCGCCTCCGGGGACGGCCGCGCCCGCAACGCCCTGGACGTGGCCTCCTACCGGCTGGCCAAGTACGTGGGCGGCTACCACGTGGCCGTGGGCGGGGCGCAGGCGATCGTGTTCACCGCCGGGATCGGCGAGAACTCGGCTCCGTTCCGGGCGCGCGTGCTCGACCGGCTCGAGGCGCTCGGGGTGGCCTACGAGGCCGAGGCCAACCGCGCCCGCGTGGCCGGGCCCCACACGATCTCCGCGCCGGAGTCGGCGATCCCGGTGCTCGTGGTCCCCACGGACGAGGAGCAGGCGATCGCCCGCTTGACGTGGGAGCTCACCCGCTGAGCACCGCGCCCGACCGTCCGACCGACGCCCAGCGACATCACCGCCGGTCCGCCCGGCGGTGATGTCGCTGCGGCTCGGTCGACACGAACGGGGCGCTTCTGCACCCGACCGTCCGGCCCGGTCAGCGCTCAGACGTGCGTCCCGTCCGCCTCCACCGCGATCCCCAGCTCGTTGCCCGGGATCGAGGCGAGCAGCCGCCGCGTGTACGGATGCCGCGGGTTGGTGAAGACCTCCTCGGAGCTGGCCGCCTCCACCACCTCGCCGTCCTTCATGACGCACACGTAGTCGGAGATGAGCCGCACCACCGCCAGGTCGTGCGAGATGAACAGGTAGCTCAGCCCCAGCTCGTCCTGCAGGCGGCGCAGCAGCGTGAGGATCTGGTCCTGCACGAGCACGTCCAGCGCGGAGACCGGCTCGTCGCACACGATCAGCTCGGGGTTCAGCGCGAGCGCCCGGGCGATCGCCACGCGCTGGCGCTGTCCACCCGAGAGCTCGGCCGGGTACCGGCGGTGGAAGTGGGAGGGCAGGGCCACCTGGTCCATGAGCTCGAGCACGCGCGCCCGCCGCTGCGTGGCGTTGCCCCGCCGGTACGTCTGCAGCGGCTCCTCGATGATCCGGCCCACCGTGAACGAGGGGTTGAGCGAGGAGAAGGGGTCCTGGAACACGGCCTGCACGCGCTGCCGGAAGTCCTTGAGCCCCTCCCCCTTCAGCGCCAGCACATCCCTGCCCTCGAAGGTGATCTCGCCCGAGGTCGGCTCGATCAGCTTGAGCAGCATGCGCGCCGTCGTCGTCTTGCCGGAGCCGGACTCGCCGACGATCGAGACGGTCTTGCCGCGCGGGATCTTCAGGGAGACGTCCTTCACGGCGATGAAGTCCTCGTGCCCGCGCACGGGATAGACCTTCGTGAGGTCGCGAATCTCCACCAGCGGGGTGAGGTCCTGCTTCGCCAGGGCCACCGTGGTCAGGGCCGCGGTGTCGTCCTCGGCCAGGGCGACGGGCGCGGGATCGAAGGCCTCGGGCAGCAGGCGGGCCGCCGCCACCGACGGCGCGGCCGCCACGAGCGAGCGGGTGTAGGCGTGCTGCGGGTCCTCGAGGATGGCCCGCGCGTCGCCGGACTCCACCACGCGTCCGCGGTGCATCACCACGAGCTGCTGCGCCCGCTCGGCCGCGAGGCCGAGGTCATGGGTGATCAGCAGCACGGAGCTGCCGAGCTCGCGGGTCATCTCGCCGATCTGGTCCAGGATCACCTGCTGCACCGTCACGTCCAGGGCGGAGGTCGGCTCGTCCGCGATCAGCAGCTGCGGCCGGCACGCCAGGCCGATGGCGATCAGCACGCGCTGGCGCAGACCGCCCGAGAGCTCGTGCGGATACTGCTTGGCCCGTCGCGCGGGCTCGGGGATGCCGGCGCGCTCCATCACCTCGACGACGGCGGCCCCCACGTCCTTCTTCGTCGCCATGCCGTGGGTCAGCAGGGTCTCCCCGATCTGCTGACCCACCCGGGTCACGGGGTTGAGGTTGGACATCGGGTCCTGCGGCACCAGCCCGATCCGGCGGCCGCGGATGCGGCGCATCCGCGACTCGGGCAGGCCCACGAGCTCCTCGCCCGCGAAGCGGACGGAGCCTGCCGTGACCCGGCCGTTGCCGGGCAGCAGGCCGATCGCGGCCATCGCGGTGGTGGACTTGCCCGAGCCGGACTCGCCCACGATCGCCAGCGTGCCGCCGGCCGGGAGCGTGAGGGACGCGCCCTCCACGGCCTGCACGGTGCCCTGCTGGGTGGTGAACTCCACGTCCAGGTCGCGGATCTCCAGCAGGGGGGCGCCCGCCGCAGGGACCGCGGGCGCCGCGCCGGGGCCGGGTGCGCCGTCGTCGTGCTTGGGGTCCATGGTCAGCGCCTCCGGGAGGTCGGGTCGAGGGCCTCGCGCAGGGACTCGCCCAGCAGGGTGAAGCCGAGCGCGGTGATGGCGATGCACAGGCCGGGCAGGAACGCGAGCCACGGGTTGATGCCCAGCTCGGCCTGCGCGTAGGTGAGCATGCGGCCCCACTCGGCGGTCTCGGGGCGGCCGCCGCCGAGGCCGAGGAAGGACAGGGCGGCCGCGTCGATCACGGCCGTGGCCAGGGTGAGCGTGGCCTGCACGATCACGGGGCCCAGCGAGTTCGGCAGCACGTGGGACATCGTGATCCGTCCGCGCGAGAGGCCGAGGGTCTGCGCCGCGAGCACGTAGTCCGACCCCTTCTGCGTGAGCATCGAGGACCGCAGCAGCCGCGCGAACACGGGCACCTGCGCCACCCCGATCGCGATCATCACCGCGAACGGGGTCTGTCCGAGGATCGCCGCGATGGACACCGCCAGCAGCAGGTTGGGCACCGAGAGCAGGATGTCCACGACGCGCATCACGACGGAGTCCACCCAGCCGCCGAACGTGCCGGCCAGCAGGCCGAGCAGCATGCCGCCGGCCAGGCCGAACGCCGTCGAGACGACGCCGATGAGCAGCGAGGCCTGCGCGCCCCAGATCAGCTTGGAGAGCACGTCCCCGCCGAAGCGGTCCAGGCCCAGCGGGTAGCCGGCCACCTCGCCGGGGCCGGGCACGTGGGTGGGGCGGATCTCGCGCATGCCGGGTGTGGCCGTGCCCGCGTACGGGGCCAGCACCGGGGCGAGGACGGCCACGAGCACGAAGAGCAGCACGATCACGGCGCCGGCGATCGCCGCCGGGTTGCGGCGCAGCCGCTGGAACGCGGCGCCCCACACGGAGGTGCCGCGGGTGTCCGCGGCGGCCTCGGTGGTCGCCTGGGTCGCCCCGGCCTCGACGGGCGCCAGCGCGTGCTCGACGGCGTGCTCGGTGGGTCCGCCGCCGGGGCTGGGGGGCAGGTTCACGCTCATGAGACACGCACCCTCGGGTCGATGAGGCCGTAGGAGACGTCCACGACCAGGTTGATCAGCGAGTAGAGCAGGGCGATGAAGATGATGAAGCCCTGCAGCACCGGGAAGTCGAGCTGGAAGATCGCCTGCGCGAGGAACCGGCCGATCCCGTTGAACGCGAACACCGTCTCGGTGAGCACCGCCCCGGAGATCAGCAGGCCCAGCTGCAGGCCGAGCGTGGTGCTCACCGGCAGCAGGGCGTTGCGCATGATGAACCGGTCCCGGATCAGGCGCGGGGCCAGGCCCTTGGCGCGGGCTGTGCGCACGAAGTCCGCGTCCTGCACGTCCAGCACGGAGGCGCGGGTGATGCGCGCGATGATCGCCAGCGGGATGGTGCCCAGCGCGATGCCGGGCAGCACCAGGTGGGTCAGCGCGTTCAGGGCCGCGTCCCACTCGGCGGTGATGATGCCGTCCCACACGTAGAAGTTCGTGTAGTGGGTGGCGTCGATCCGCGGGTCCTGTCGGCCGTCGGTGGGCAGCCAGCCCAGCTTCACCGCGAACACCCACTTGAGGATGAACGCCAGGAAGAACACGGGCACCACCACGCCGATCAGGGACAGCACGACGGCGACGTCGTCCTGCCACCGGCCCACATGGCGGGCGGCCCAGTAGCCGAGCGGGATGCCGATGACCACCGCGAACACGATCGCGAAGATCGAGAGCTCCAGCGTGGCCGGGAAACGGTCCGCGAACTCCTCGACCACGGGCCGATTCGTCATGATCGAGGTGCCGAAGTCGCCGCGCAGCAGCCGCCCCATGTAGGTGACGTACTGCTCGAGCAGCGGCTTGTCGAAGCCGTACGCCGCGTTCACCCGGGCCACGGCCTCGGGGGTGGCGCGGTCGCCGAGCAGGGCGGTGGCGGGGCCGCCGGGCAGGCTGCGGACCCACACGAACAGCAGGACGGACAGTCCGAACAGGGTGGGGATCAGCAGCAGCAGGCGCTTGCCGATGAGTCTGAGCACGAGGGGCCTCCATGCCGGCGCGGGGGCCGGGCCGGTCGGTGCGAGGGACGGGCGGTGGCGGGCGGGCCGGCGACGACGGCGCCGGGGCG